>JAHWKV010000123.1 GCA_019347725.1 Actinomycetota bacterium | reverse complement strand
TATTGGCACCCGCTTGCAAGGCCGCATCGGTGAGCGGGCCGCTCGTCTATTTTTCGCCGGTTTGTTTGCGGCTATCGGCGCAACATTTCTACTCGCATTTACCGTCTTCGGCTCCAGGAGCTTGGGCTCACAGGGGAGATTCTCCATGTCGGCAAGGTCGGTCCCAGAGGCCGCAGTGCCGACTTCTTTGTGGAGGATTCAGGCGCCTTCATTGACGCGGTGAAAAATACCGGGCGTTCTGTGAAGACACCGCGCTTGGGCGGATTTTGCACCGCGGCAAGATCTGCTGGCGGGAGGATGCCACAGCGCGCAGTTTGCATGTGGCGATCGGCGGAGACGGTCATGTCACGGCGCACCTCGATCGATACTCGCCGGTCTCGAGGCCGGGTAAAGACCGGTTGTGCTTTCATTCTGCGGGCCGGGTCGCGGTACGCGCCTGGCGGAGATGAACGGCTCTACGATCAACGACTATCTCGTCGCCGCGTTGCACCTGACCGTAGCGGTGTGGAACATCGAGCACGGCTTGCGGGGTGGGCGAATCAGTGTGTTGATGCCGGTCAACCTGCGGCCCGATTCCTGGCGTGGTGAGGTGTTCGCCAACCTGTCCGTCCTGGCCCGCACGCTTACGAGGCCCGTCGACCGGAGCCTCCAGCGAGTCTTGAACGCGGTGGGGGCCCAGACCGAGACGATGGTTAAGACCAGGTCCCTAGCCGCTCTGGTCGAACTGGTCGGCCAGAATGCTTGGTTGCCCCGCCGGTTGAGGCTGGCCTTGCCGGCATTGGTGTCGGCCACCGGAAACCGCTTGGTAGACACCGCGGCGTTGGTGTTTGCAGGCCGCACGGAACCGGCCTTGGACTTTGGACCGGATGTTGGGCCGGTCGAGGGCGTGTGGTTCTCTCCCCCCGCGCGCATGCCGTTGGGGGTTTCGGTGGGTGTGGTATCAGGTGTAGCCGGTCTGAACCTGGCCTTTCGTTATCGCCACCCGCTTATGAGTGCCGCGGCTGCATGTCGATTCGCAGAGCGCTACGTGAACATGCTTGGCCACCTGGTGGAAGGAAACCCGTTGGACGTAAAAAAGGCCGGTCAGGAAGCCGGCCCAGGCGGCTAAGATTACCGCGGGAGTCTGGCTGGCTCGACTATCAGGTGGCACACGCCCTCCGTGGAGCACTGGGCCGGATCCAGGGTCTCCGCACGGAGAGCAAGCTGCCGCAGGTCCTCGCGAACTCGCTTTAGTTCCTCGATCTGCTGCCCGATCTCCGTGTCCCGGCGACGGATCAGCTGGATTACGTGAACGCAGGGGACTTCCCCGCGCTCACGAAAGGCGATGACCTCCTTCAGCTCAGCCAGGGTGAGTCCGACCGACTGACCCGCTCGGATAAATGAAAGCCTTTCCAAAACCGAAGGCTCGTAGTGCCGGTAACCGGAAGCTGTGCGGCCGGCTCAGGAAGAATGCCGGCCTGCTCATAAAAGCGGATTGTCGACGCAGCTACGCGCGCCCTGCGCGCGACCTCTCCTATTTGCATGCCTATCTCCTTTTCGGCGTTCTTGACCTTTGAGTGTACTCGAAGGTTTATTCTCCTGATAATGAGCGGGGGAGCCGGGTCGGCAGAGGAGACAGTGATGCGAGTGACGCTGCAATATTTCGACGGATGTCCCAACTGGAAAGAGGCGGAACAGCGGGTGGTTGCTGCCCTGCGGGAGGCGGGCCTGCAGGGGGTTGATATCGAGCTTGAGACGGTGGACACCCAACAGCGGGCCGAGCAGCAGGGGTTCGTGGGATCACCAACCATCCTGGTCGACGGGCAGGACCCGTTCGCCGGTGCTAAGGACCCCCGGCGGGGACTCACCTGCCGCGTTTTTGAGACTCCCGAAGGCCTGCGGGGTGCGCCGTCGCTAGGCCAGCTAACCGAGGTCTTTAGGCGGTCAGCCGTGCGTCAATGAGATCCCGGCTTGCCGGCTACCAGCAGGCAGTATCCCGCGGCGCCCGACGATATGGCGTCACGCGCCACGGTCATCCAGCGATCGACCTCAGCTGAGTCGATCTCGGGCAGGCCGGGCAAACCCAGTGCGGCGAGCGCTTTTAGCCGTGGCTCCACCCTCTCCACCAAATCGAGCAGGGCCTCACGCCGGTCCTCCGTGCGCTGAACATGAAGACCGCTGTTGTTGAGTAATTGGGCGTAGCCGGTAATGGAGCAGGCGCCGCCCAGGCAGGCCACCCACTGCTCGAGCGTCTGTAGGTCCTGATCGAGGCTCTCTCGGTCAACGGCAACGTCGCTGATACCAACCCGCCCCTCGGGGCACAGGACGCGCGCCATCTCGGTTATACCAGCGGGCTTGTCGGGAAAGGTGCACAGGGCGCATTCACAAACAATCGCCTCCACGCTCTCGCCGGCGAGTGGAAGCATCTCCCCGTCCCCGACCACAAAGCGCACCCGGCCGGACAGGTCCGCCTCAGATGCCCGGCGGCGCGCCTTGGCTACCAAAGTGGGGGAACGGTCTATTCCAATCACATGCACCCCGTACCGTGCCGCCATCTCCAAGGCGCTGGTGCCTGTGCCGCTGGCAATGTCTAAGACCTTCATGCCGGGGGACAGCTGAAGCGCATTGGCCAGATCCCGGGTCAACGCCGCGCCGCCCGGGTGATAGCTGTCTCCCAGCAACGCGGCGACCCAGTCCTGTTCGTAGGTTGCGGCGCAGCAGGTCTTGAGCTCGGTTCCAGACACACCGGATCCCAGCAGAGGCTGCGGGGAGCTCACCGGAGACCCTTGCCCCGATTGGTGGCATCGCGGTTTGGCGAGGTTGTCGAGGCCACGGTCTTGGAGCCGAACCGGGTTGGGATCAGCACCTGGTGCAGGCCGGCTGCGTTGGGCACGACGTTGGACACCTCCACCCCCGACAGCTGCGCCCGGACCTGCTCCCGATAGCCCACCGAGTTGTAGGCGCAAAAGGGGATCAGCCGTCCGTCGGGCACGATCTCAGTGACGCAGCACTTCATCAGCTGTCGCACGTTGAGGGTGTACGGATCCTGAAAGTCCTGAATGACGATCATGAAGGCTTTGTCCGACAGGGTTTCGACCGCTTGCCCCGGCTCGGTCTCGCAGGCGGAGCAGCCTAGAGCGTCGAGGTGCGCGTCGGTGTTGGGGCTGCCGGTGAAGGCGGATGCGCTGAAAAGCTTCTCCAGATCCGTCCGCACTTGGGGGTCCGGCATCACCCGGTTGGTGACGTAATCAATGTGATCCTCTACGTTCAACAAGCGAGGCACCGGGATCACTGTGTCGCCGTCGACGATAGCGTAGGTGATGGACCGGCACGCCGGAAAGCAGCACGGCACCGGCACGAAATCGCTGCGCTCAAACCACTGCGGGAGCTGCTCGGCGATGCCGTGAATGACGTCGGAGTTGGTGACGCGGTCCGCCGGATCAAAGCGGGGGTGCCTGCCGGAATGCGTTACCGGCTGAAAGGCAACGCCCCGCACCGCGGGGTGCTCAATACCGAACCTGACTATGTCGCCGACCTCATGCTCGTTGAGGCCCCTTTCGACCGCGGCGGCCAGCACCACGACGACTCCGGCTTCGGCGCAGCGGTCCAGCGCTTGCTGCTTTAGCTCCCTTAGGTCTTTGCCCCGCAACTCGACGTTGGTGTGCTCTTCCAGCCCGTCAAACTGCAGGTAGATCCTGGGCTTGGGATCGATGGAGGCCAAAGCATCCACGAACGCCTGATCTCGGGCCAGCCGGATCCCATTGGTATTGAGGGTGACCAGCTCTATGCCCTTATCCGTAGCTATGCGGATGAAGTCGAGAATACGGGGATGGATTGTCGGCTCCCCACCGGAGTACATCACCACCTCGGGGTTGCCCTCGGCTTTGACGAACGCGTCGAGGCAGCCGGCCACCTGGTCGATGGTGAGTGAGAACCCGTCGGGCTGGTGGCCGGAATCGGCAAAGCACAACGGGCAGTCCAGGTTGCACGCGGTATTTACCTCGATGATTCCCAGGCAGGCGTGTTGCTTGTGTTCCGGGCACATTCCGCAATCGAGGGGGCACCCGTCGAGCGCCTCGGTTTGGGTGGAAAGCGGAATCGTACCGGGCTCGTTGAAGCGCTGAATGTCCAGCCACATCCGGGCGTCGGAGTAGACGAGGGCTTCGAATCGGCCGTGTTCCTTGCATGTCTTGCGCAGGTACACGCGGTTGTCCCGGAGGTTTACCTCGGCGTCGAGCACCACCTTGCACACCGGGCAGATGCTCTTGGTGTACTCGACGAAAACCTCGTCCCGATCCCGCTTGGTCACGGTATCGGCTCGTTCGTCCTGCGACGGCTCACACAACCTCCCAGCTTGATCTACCTCACCAAAGGCTTGGGACTAAATCCACCATAAAAGGACCACCACGACCGCGATGGCTAGCTTGGTGGAGGGTCAGAGCCCCGACCACAATCCCCGGATGCCCGCTCGGCTTGTGCAAGACGCGCCCCGGACCTCGTCGCCGTGGTCTTCGCTTTCCGCCTGGGCCGGGTTGCGGACTTCGGAATCGTCTTTTTGCACTAAGAAACCTCCGTTGTCTTGATGCTAACCGTCTTGCTCCCCGCCGGCAGCGGTGCTGTCGAAGATTTGGGTCTGCGGCTGGAAGGCGGCCCAGGCAAACCAGAAGGTGTCGACGTGGGGTACGGCGGTCAGCCGCTTACCCGACAGAGGCCCGTCGACGGCCTGGCCCAGCACGTTCCAGATGCTTTGGGTCTGCTGGTCCTTG
>JAHWKV010000122.1 GCA_019347725.1 Actinomycetota bacterium | reverse complement strand
ACAAACAGCCACCCATTGCCTATCTTGGAGGGTCCCCGGGCCAGATCGGCGGGCAGTGTGGAGTTGGTAACCACCGCACCCTTGAAGGGGATGCGGACCTGTCCGCCGTGGGTATGGCCGCTGATAACCAGGTCGTATCCGGCGTCGATGGCATCGTCGTAGGGGGCGGGGTCGTGGACGACCAGAATCCCGACCGCAGTCTGCGCATCGCGCACCAGAAGCTTCCGGTCCTCCCGGTGCAGGTACGGATCATCCAGCCCGGTTAGCTGCACCACTCGGCCGCCCAGCTCGATCCTGCGGTCGGTGTTGTTGAGATCGAGCCACCCCGCTGAGGTAAGGCCCGAGCGAAAGTCCTCGGTCGGGTTGCGTTTAGCGCCGTGGCGCCTTCGGTGCAGAAAGTAGTCCAGGTAATTTTTGAGCACCGGCGCCCAGTAGTCGGAGGAGCCGAAAACGAAGCCTCGGAACTCGAGGGCCTGCAGGGCGTTTAGCAGCCGGAGCGCCTCATCCGTCGACTCGGCGCCTCCCAGCAGGTCCCCGGTCGCCAGCACCACGTCGTAGGAGCCGCCGGCGAGCGATTCGAGAAAACTTATCATCGCCCGGTTTTTCGGGCGAAGGTGTAGGTCCGAAACCTGCAGTATTCGGACCGGGTCGCTGCCCGGAGGAAGGACGGGCAGCTCGTAGCTACGGTTACGGTAGCTACGAGCCTCTGCGAAGCCGTACGCGACCGGCATCGCCGCGGCCAGAGCCAGCCCGCCCAGGGCTCTCAGCTTCCCGATAGGGCACCTCCGGCCCTTGGATTGAATTTAGGTACGGTTCCACCTAAAGGTGGCCAGGATCACGCAAGGGGAGCCCGAGGGCATCATTGCGTTCAGCGCCGCGGCCATTTCCGGCGGTGTGTCCACCAGGATCGTGCTGAAGCCCGCTTCCAGGCAGCGCTGCATGAGTTCGGTCGGCGTCTCCTGTTTGTCCAAAAAGCCGACCACCGTCAGTGCCTTGCAGCCCCGCAGGTTGTTCAGATTGTCTTTTAGCTCCGGCGTGTCGCACAGCAGAACCACGGGCCCGCTTTTCGAGCGGTCCCGGCCCGCGTTGAACAGAGGCTCGGATTTATCGGATGTAATCCAGGTGCCTGCGGTCTTGATCTCGAAGAAGGGCGCCGTCCACTCAAAGGACGTGCCGGGCACCCCTACGGTCAGGGCCTGCGGAGGGATCGCCTCTCGCAACGATTCCACCGCCGCTACCTGCGTCGGGCCCCCCAGGCGCGCCCTATCGAGGACCTTGGAGCGAAGCTGCTTGGCCCGTACCGAGCCGGACCGGCCCGGTCCCACCGGTGCGTCCGCGCCGGGGTCGGTGCGGTCGCCGGGGGCGCCTTTTAGCGGGGAAGGCTCGTCCAGCGCAGTCAGGATCCGGCTCAATACCGGCTTGGCGTCGCCGGCGATGCCCAGCCGCAGCGGGTATCTACTCCCTAACCGATCCGGATTTATGTCGATCTGGATCATTTGCGCGGGCAGGTCCAGGTCCTTGCCGGTCTGCTCGTCGAAGTTGACCCCGACGGTCAAAAGAGCGTCGGCATCTTCTATAAACGCATCGGTTTCAGGCTGGCCGAACAATGCACCCGCGGCCATGTCGTGGCTGTCGGCGATGACCGATTTGCCGCCCCACGTCGTGACGACCGGAGCGTCGATACGCTCGGCCAGGGCCGCCACCTGGTCGCCGGCGCTCGAAGACAATGCGCCTCCCCCGGCCAGGATTACCGGCCGCGCGGACAAGCGAAGGAGGAAGGCAGCCTGACCGGCCTCCTGAGGATCCGGCTCCCCGTCCGCCAAGGGCGGGCTAGGTGCGGGGGAAGAGCTCCAAGATCACCGCGTCGCGTATCCACGACTCAATGGTCTCGGCCGCTCCGGCACGCACGGACTGTCGTTTGGTGACCAGCTGCTGGGCCGTTTCCTTGAAGAACTCGCCGTCTGCGGCGGTGATGGGCTTGACCTTGGCGTCAAACTCCACCATCTGCGCGTCACGGCCCTTCCATCGCGTCACCACGTGTGCGCTGCGGACCTGCGCCGCGTAG
This sequence comes from Actinomycetota bacterium, assembly GCA_019347725.1. Taxonomy (GTDB): domain Bacteria; phylum Actinomycetota; class CADDZG01; order JAHWKV01; family JAHWKV01; genus JAHWKV01. The sequence goes on along the minus strand of JAHWKV010000122.1, from coordinate 2,719 downwards.
GGAATCCGCTGCTCGGGTTCCCCGGACAGCACCAACAGTCGCTTGTCCTTGGTGTAGACGAACCAGCAGGGAACCGGCTTGCCGGTGGGATCGGTATCCACCGAAAGCCACAGGATGTCGGAGCGCTTGAGTCCCTCCTCCATCGCGGCGACGTTGGGTGCGGCCTTGACGTCCGCCCCCATGTCCTCCCAGTCGATCGACGGATCGGTTACATAGCCGAAGCCGCTCCAGTCGAGCTTGGCGGAGCGCAGGCAGTAAAAGGACATGTAATTGAAGAATTCCTCCACCGCCTCTGTAGGCGAGTCGAAATCCTCGTAGCGGACGATCTCCTCAACGGCCATCTCGCCTTCGTCCCGGCGTTGTTTGGTGACGGAGCGGGAGTTCTCCAACGCGAACTCGGGAGCGAACTTGTCGTCGGGACGCTCGGATCCGGTTCCCCGGAATCCGTGGGCCTCTTTGCGAAAGCACAAAACCCAGCTTGGCTGATCGGGTGAGATGTGGCCCTCGGTCCAGAAGCTGCCGTCGTTCAGTGAGGCCTTCATGAGCATGATGGGTTTGGGATAGGTTGCCCGAAAACCCGTCCAGTGCGCGCGAAACGTACGGACGGCGTTTTTCACCAGGGCGATCTCTATGGTCCCGTGTTCCCCCCGGCCCGGGGGAATGGAATAGTGGTCGAGCTGCTTGGCTGCGTGTTGTTTGAGGTCTTGAATTGTGACCTTCTTGGTCTTGAGCATGCTGGCATTATAGGGACTTGGCGGCCGGCCGGCCGAATGCAAGGCGCTCCGGCGGCGCATACAGTTGGCGTATGAGCGAAATTTCAAAGCACCCCCCACGCCCCAGATGAACCCGTTTCCAATAGCCGGGGGCCGGCGTGTGGTGCTGTGGATGGTTCTGATCCTGGTCGGTCTCTCTATGTTGGTGACCTCCGGTGATGCGCTGGGTGCGGCGTCCCGGCCCAACACTGCGGACTACATCGACGTCAGCGGCGTGATCGACCCGTCCGTCTCCAAGTTTCTGTCCCGACAGGTCCGAGCCACCGATCCGGACGAAACCGGAGCGGTGATTCTGCGCATCGATACCCCTGGGGCCCTGGACGCCTCGGTGCTCCCAGCGCTGGAGGCCATACGCGAGTCCGAAGTGCCCGTAATCGTGTGGGCTGCGCCGGGCGACGCACAGGCCGCTTCGGCCGGATCGCTGCTGCTGATGGCCGGCCACTACTCTGTTATGTCCGAGCAGGCCACGCTCGGGCCTTTGGAGCCGCTGGACATCAAGCAATTCGGGGGAGAGGCCGTAACCGAGACGCCGGAGCAGCTGGAGGGTTTCGAGCCGGAGGTGCTCGAGCACCTGCGGTCGGGTCCTTTGCCGGCCGACCGCGCCCTTGATCTCGGCCTGATCGACGCCGTGGCGCCCAACGTGCAGCAGCTGTTGCAGTCGCTCCAGGGTCTGCAGATCGACACCCCGTCGGGGACGGTAACGCTCTCGGAGGATCCGCTGGTACTCACCTTCATGAAGATGGGTCTTATGGAGCGCCTGGTCCACGCGGCAACCCAACCCGGCTACGCGTACCTGCTGCTGGTGCTGGGCCTGTTCGGCCTCCTGTTCGAGCTTTACAACCCGGGGGTAGGCGGCGCGGCCGTGTTCGGCGGCATCTTGCTTGCCTTCAGCTTCTACGCGCTGACTCTGCTGCCGACGTCCTGGCTGGCCGTGGCCGGCATCCTTGTGGCGTTCGTGCTGATGACCATAGATTTGAGGACCATGAGCCTAGGTCCGTTGAGCTGGGGTGGCCTGGCACTGTTGGTGGTGGCCAGCTTCCGCATGTATCCCGACGCCCACGCCGCGCTGGCCATGCCGCTGTGGGCGCCGCTGGCCGGGGTGGCGCTTACCGTGGTTTTCTTCGTGCAAGCCATGACCTCGGCGATACAGGCCCGTACCGCCAAGCCCATTGCAGGGTCGGAGGGTATCGTCGATGCCGTAGGGGTGGCTCGTACCGACGTCGCTCCCGACGGTCAGGTGATGGCCCGGGGTACGTTGTGGCGGGCCCGGACGCTCGGCATGGCCATAGCCGAGGGCACCCCGGTGAAGGTGATGGGCGTGTCGGGGTTGACGCTGATGGTGGAGCCCACCGACGAGACGCCCGACGCGGAAGATACGGTGGACGTGGGGGACGCCCAGGCGCCGGAGGTCAACGGCTCGGATTAGAAGTGCGCTTTGGGGCCTAGTTTGCGCAGGTTACCGTCCCGAACAGTAAAGCCCGACCGGTCCAAGAACTCCAGAAACGGCACCGCGTATTTGCGGGTGGTGCCGACCATGTCCCGAAACTCCGCAACGGTAAAGGCCCCGTGCTCGGCAATGTGCTCGGCGATGAGCTGCTTTACGTGTTCCACCCATTCGGCCGGGTAGGCATGATCGTCGCTTACCTGTACCAGCTCGCCGGCCCTGACTACCGCTCGGACCAGATCCGCGCCGTGAGTCTGGCCCAGCTCCCGGATGGTCGGGGGCGAGGCGCCGGCGGCCGTTAGCACGTCCATCATGCCCTGCTTCTCGGGGGTGTGGACGCGGGGAACGAACTCAGGCGTCCTGACTGCGTTGGCATCGGCAACTACCAGGTTGCGACGAGTCAGCTCACCGACCATCTCGGACAAAAACGCCTTGTCTGTGTCCAGTGCGGCTCGCAGTGTAGTCAGCGGCAGCCCGGTGTCCAGGGGGTGCGATTGCTGGT
>JAHWKV010000121.1 GCA_019347725.1 Actinomycetota bacterium | reverse complement strand
GTCGGCTTCCCCAGGTGGTCGCCGATGATCAGGTCGCCGATGCGCCCGATCACGACGCCGAGCGCGAGTCCCGGCGCCGCGAGGTCCATCGTGCGCCAGAAACCCATCTTGTGCTTGAACATGTAGGGCAGCGCGAACAGCACCGCGCCGGTGATCCCGCCGATCAACGAGATGCCGCCCTCCCAGATCTTGAAGATGCCGAGCAGGTCGTTGCGTCGACGGACGAGCAGCTGGCGCGTTTTTCCGACGGCCTCGGCCAAGTCCTCGGCGAGGCGTTCCAGCATGGACGGCGGTCGGCCGGTGGTGACGGCAAAGGTGGCGCCACCGCCGCCGTTGAGCGGCTCATAGCCAGGCAGGTCGTAAAGCCGTTGCGCCATGAGGTGACGGGGGCAATCCAGGCCGGCCTCGATGCCGATGACGCGGCTGCGTCGGTAGCTGAGCGAGCCAGCGACGTCTTTAGGGTATGGAAAGGCGTGCGGACAGAGTTGCTAGGAGAGGGTATGGCCTACGCGGCATACCACCAGGGACTGCTGGACCACTGGACGGGTGAGTCCGGCGTACAAAAGGTGTGGGTGATGTCTGCGGAGGATGAGTGTCCCGGCGATGTGTGTACCAAGAACGCCGATGCCGGACCGCTGGACCTAAAGGCGGCTTTCCCCAGCGGCCACATCCTTCCGCCTGCCCACGGAGGTTGCCTTTGCACGCTAGCCGAAGCCCGTCCCCCCGAAAACCACTAAGCTAGGGCACCCATGGTAACGAAGATGTCTCCACCCGGGTCCGGCCGTCCATTGCGCGCAGTACTGCTCGGTGCTATTTTTGTCATCTTCATCTCGCTGTCCGCGGTCATCAGCCTCTATGTCGACCTACTGTGGTTTCAGGACGTGGGCTTCCAGTCGGTGTTTTGGAAGATCCTCTCCTCCCAGGCGTTTCTGGTCGGCGCGTTCGGCCTGGTCTTTTTTGTATTTTGTCTCGGCAATCTCATCGTTGTCTCCCGATCAAGCCCTACTTACCCGATAGCCGACGAGGACGACCCTCTGGAGCGGCTCAGGGAAGCTTTCGTGCCCCTGCCCAAGTGGATACTCATCGGCGCCAGCGCTCTGCTGGCTCTTCTTTTTGCCTTACGGCTGGCGCCGGCTTGGGAGCTCTTCTTGCTGTCGACCAATCAGGTTCCGTTTGGGATCGAGGACCCGGTGTTCCAAAAGGACATCGGCTTCTACGTCTTTCGGCTGCCCATGCTTCAGCTGACCTACCAGTGGCTGTTCTCGGCGGTGTTTGTCGTGATTCTGCTGGTGGCGGCCACCTACTACCTGACCGGAGGCATCCGGCCTCAGGCTGCGGTCGACCGGGTGTCCGCCCAGGTCAAGGTTCATCTGTCGGTGCTCATCGGCCTGCTGGCGCTGATCAGGGCGTGGGGATACCGGCTCAATCAATTTGAGCTTCTGTACTCGGAGCGGGGGACCGTCTCCGGAGCCTCCTACACCGATGTTACGGCCGAGTTGCCGGCTTTAAACCTGCTGGTAGCGGTGTCGATCATCGGCGCAATTTTGTTTCTGGTGAATATCAGGTTCAGGGGCTGGGCGCTCCCCGCGATCGGTTTGGGTCTGTGGGTGCTTACCTCGATTCTGGCTGCCGGCCTATACCCGTTCTTCATCGAGCGCTTCCGGGTGGAGCCTGCGCAGTTCCAAAGGGAGCAGCCTTATTTGGAACGCAACATCGAAGCAACCAGAAACGCCTACGGCCTGGAAGCGATGGAGGTTACTCAATTCCCGATAGAGTCGGGACTCAGCGCCGAAACCGTGGAAGCCGGCGACAATGCTTTGGATAATGTGCGGCTGTGGGACCCGCAGACGCTAAAGGTCGCGTATCGCCAGCTGCAGGAAATCCGTACCTACTACCAGTTCCAGGATGTGGACGTGGATCGCTACACGATCGACGGCGAGCGCCGGCAGTTGATGCTGGCACTGCGGGAGCTCGACACCGGAGGACTGGAGAGCCGCAGCTGGCTTAACGAACACCTGGTCTACACCCATGGCTACGGGGCGGTGGCCAGCCCCACCAACGAATCCGAGGGCGAAGGCAGGCCGAACCTCCTGCTCCAGGGGATTCCGCCTGTGAATGATGTCGAGCGTTTGGAGATCGAACAGCCCGGCGTCTATTTCGGTGAAGGTCCCGGAACCTACTCGGTGGTCAAAACCGAGCAAGAGGAGCTGGATTACACATCCGAAGGGGAGAACCAGACGACCGTTTACTCGGGCGAGGCGGGCGTACCCGTCTCCAACCTGTTTAGGCGGGCGGCGCTGGCTTGGAACTTCAGAGACGTGAACCTGTTGATCTCCAGCTTGATCGACTCGGACTCCGAGATCATCATGAACCGCCAGGTTCGACAACGGGTGCAGAAGGTGGCGCCCTTCCTGGAGTTTGACGGCGACCCCTACGCGGTGATTGCCGACGGTGAGATCACCTGGATGATGGATGCCTACACCGTCTCGGGCATGTACCCGTATTCGGAGCGTTTGGACTTCCAGAGTTTCTCGCAGATCCGTGGCGGCGCAGCTGAAGGTCAGCCCAGCATCGTCGGGCGCTACAACTACATCCGCAACTCGGTGAAGGTTACCGTCGACGCATACGACGGCACGGTGACGATGTATGTGTGGGATGAAGAGGATCCGGTGATAGAGACTTGGCGCAGCGCCTTCCCGGATCTGTTCGAGAACAAGGACTCGATGCCCGAAGAGCTCCGCGAGCACATCCGCTACCCGGAGGACATGTTTCGTATCCAGTCCAACACGTACCGGCGCTATCACGTGACAGAACCCACCGAGTTCTACCAGCGTGAGGATGAGTGGGTCATTCCGGACCAACCCGAGGGCGTTGCGGCAAGTGGAGGGGTCACCTCCAACAAGTTGGACCCCTACTACGTACTGATGCGGCTACCGGGTTCCGACGCCGACCAGTACGTGATGATCCTGCCCATGAACCCGCGCAACCGGCCCAACATGGTTTCGTTGCTGGCGGCCAAGTCCGATCCTGCGGAGTACGGGGAATTGGTCGATTTACGGTTCCCGGCGGGCCTGCAGGTCTTTGGCGTCGGCCAGGTCAGCGCGCGCATCAACGCCAACGAGGAGATCTCCGAGACCCGCACCCTGCTGGGACAGGGTGGCTCCAGGGTGATCCTGGGGAACCTGTTGGTTCTTCCCATCGGCGATTCACTGGTGTATTCGCAGCCGTTGTTCGTGCAAGCCGAATCCAACGCCATCCCCGAGCTCAAGTACGTGATTCTTGCCACTTCCGATCAGGTGCGCATGGCACCGACCGTGGAGCTGGCCCTGGAGGCACTCTTGGAGGGTGGACCGACGGTGGTCGAGGATCCCTCCGACGTCGGCGGGGACGCCTCGGACGAAGGGGATGAGCCGGCCGATGCCCCGCCTGCGCCGGCCGAACCGGAACCGGAACCGGAACCGGAGCCGGAGCCGGAGCCGGAGCCCGAACCCAGTCCGGAGCCGCTGACGGGTACGCAGCAGGAGCTCCTACAGCAGGCCGCCGACCACTTCGAGGCAGCGGACGAGGCAGCCCGGAGCGGCGACTGGGCCACCTATGGCGAGGAGCAGGAAGCTGGCCGGCAGGCACTTTTGGAGGCCCTGGAGGAGTAGAGCCGCCGGAGCCTCGCAGTCCGGGTGGCGCGGCTGGATCCCTGTGCTACGCTAGACGTGCGAGGTGGAGCAGTCTGGTAGCTCGTCGGGCTCATAACCCGAAGGTCGTCGGTTCAAATCCGACCCTCGCAACTAGTTTCTAAACACAAATGAAAGGCCCCCGGGAGATTTCCGGGGGCCTTTTCTATTTGCCGTCTACCCAGGAAGGGCTTTGCCGCCTCGGGTAATCAACCGTACCTTTTCCGAGGCGGGAAGCGTGCCCTTGCCTACTGGGCAAGCAGTGCCAGGAAGCTTCTGGATATGATGGCGCCGGTTGAGCTTGAAGGGGGGGCGGCTAATGTATCGAAGCTTGTTGCCGGTGCTTTTGTTGTTGATGGTGGCACCAGCTTGTGATCCTGGCGACCCCGAAGGCGAGGGTACCGTTGTTGTCGACGACGCCGCACAGGAGGGCGATTCCGCTAACGGCGATTCCGTTGGTGGCAGTGGAGGCAATGGTGGCGGGATTGGCACGCGTTCAAATCCGTTCCCCTGGGAGAAAGAGTTCAAGTGGGGCCCGCATGGCAAGTCGCGCTGACGGGCGTCGAGCGCAATGCTCTCCAACAGGTGCAAGGCGAAAATCAGTTCAACAATCCACCGGCGGACGGGCGGCAGTTCGTAATGGGCACATTTTCGGTGTCATACGTAGGAGAAGAATCGGGTACTCCCTGGATCGATCTCTCGATGCGGTTCAACGGATCCGAAGGGAATACCTTCGGATCCGGACAGGACGATTACTGCGGTGTGATCCAGAGTTCGCTTGATGACACGGGCGAGATGTTTCCGGGTGCGGAAGCCGAGGGAAACGTTTGCGTTTCCGTCCCTGCCGAGCAAGTCGAGGGTGGTCTGTTCATGGTTGAGGAGTCAATGACGTTTGACCCCACCCGTGTTTTCTTCAACCTTGGATAGAAACAAAATGCGTATCCATTAGCGCAGATGGACGAGACGGCCTCCGAACGGTCCGCGGCGAGTAGTGCGAACTCAGTGGTGCATGAACTCAAGCGGCGAGAGTTCAGTTGAATCCGAGTCGTCCTGGCACCCGGGCGTTACTGGATCGTGTAGCTCTTGGCCAAAGGCGCCGGCATCGAAGGTCGCCGCG
>JAHWKV010000120.1 GCA_019347725.1 Actinomycetota bacterium | reverse complement strand
TTCGGCGGCCGCGACGACCGGTGGATCGGGCAGGTCCACCACTCCTGTGTCGACTACGAAGCCGGGTTCCCGTCCACGCAGCCGCACCTGAACCGAACCCGGCGCGAGCTCGCGGGTGATCTGTTCGGCCGCTTCAGACAGCGCTTCCAGCAGTGCCAGCCGGATCGCCGACTCCAGCGGAGCGGTCATGTTGGGGACGTGGTGTCGCAGTCGATAGCTGATCTCCGATCCGCTTGCCAGCTCCCAGTCCCCCCGTAGATCGATGATCTCCGTGGTATTCGACTCGGAGGCCAGCAGGGTCTCTGAAGCCACCTGCTCCTGATCCCTCGGCTCTATGACGATCGTGTAGATCGATCCAAAAGCCGTAAGGGCTCCAAACCCCACCAGCGCTATAAACGCCTTGCCCGGAGGCAGGCTCATTCAAGGTCCCTGTCCATAGTTCCAGCAGAAACCCCAAACGTGAAAAGCCAGTGAGGCAAAGCTAAGAACTGCCTTAAAAGCCGAACGATCAGTTGGCGGGCTGGTCCGCAGACGCCTCCGGGCCGGGCCCGTCGGGCGCAGGAGTGAAAGGCAGCGGCGGGATCGACATAGTGAGAACGCTGCCTCCGTCGTCGGCGCGGGAAGCCTCGACGGTACCGCCGTGAGCTTGAGCGACCCGCTGCACGATAGCCAGACCCAGGCCGCTGCCGGGCAACGACCGGGCGTCGGAGGCCCTGTAGAAACGATCGAAGATGTGGGGAAGGTCTTCCTCGGCGATGCCCGGCCCTTGATCGCGCACCGTCACCTGGCCACCGGAGACCTTGACCTCGACCCGGCCCTGCGGGGGCGACCACTTGCCGGCGTTCTCCAGCAGGTTTCCGACCGCACGATCCAGACGCGATGGCGCGCCCCTTACCAGTGAAGGTTTCAATGAGGCGTCGAATTCAACGCCGGGCCAGTGCTTTTTCACCCGGTCGATGACTCTGGCGACCAGCCGGTCCAGGCGCACCTCTTCCACGCCGACGCTGGGCTCGTCGTCGCGGGCCAGATCCATCAGGTCGCCTACCAAGCCGGTCAACTCGGTAATCTGGCCGGTTAGGTCGGCCAGCAGCTCCTCCTTTTCTTCCTCCGGCAAGTTATCTGAACGCGCCAACACCTCGATATTGGTCCTAAGGCTGGTCAGTGGAGTTCTCAACTCATGGGAGGCGTCGGCCACCAGCTGTCGCTGCGACTTTTGCGCCTCGTCCAAGGCGTCGAGCATGGAGTTGAAGCTGGACGCCAAGCGCCCCAGCTCGTCTTGGGCTTCGCCCGCATCGATACGGTGGACCAAGCTCCTGGTCTCGGCAATGCGCTCGGCCCCTTCGGTTAGCCGGTGAACCGGAACCAGCGCCGACTGGGCGACCAGCCGTCCCAGTGCGGCGGCCAGCGCCACGCCGGCGGTTGCAATCATCACCAGCAAAATGCTTAGCCGGTTCAAGATGACATTCACCTCATCCAGCGGGCGCGCCACCTGCAGCGCGGTTCCCTCGGAAAGCGGGGTGGTGAGTACCCGCACATGGATGCCGGAGACCTCCATGTCGGTGAAAAAGCGATCGTTCTCACCCGTGGCCACCCGTCTAGCGCTCTCGCTGACCGGGATGCTTATCGTCTCGTCGGCCGCGCGGACCGAGGAGCCGTTGGCGCCGACTATCTGGGTGTAGCCGCCTGCGGCGCCCAGCGGCGGCGGTGAGTACCGCTCGTCCTGCAGGTCGCCCTCGGTCAGCTCGTGGACCCGTTGCAGCAGCGCCTGGTCCACCTGACTGCGCAGCTCGCGCCGGGCCGCCAGGTAGATGGTGCCCGACGACAGTGCCACCGCCACGGCCACGGCCAGGGCGGCCGAGACGGTCAGACGGTTGCGAAAGCTCACGAGTCTCTCAGCACGTACCCGACGCCGCGGATGGTGTGGATGAGGCGCGGCTCGTCACCGGCCTCCATTTTCTTACGCAGATATCCGATGTAGACCTCCAGCGAGTTGGACTCCGGACCGAAGTCAAAACCCCACACCCGGTCCAAGATGATTTCCCGGGAAAGCACTCGCCTGGGGTTGTTCAAAAAAAGCTCCAGCAGCAAAAATTCGGTGCGGGTCAGCTGGATCTGCCGGGTACCGCGGGTGACCTCGCGGGAGACCGGGTCCAGCGTGACGTCGGCAAACTTGGCAAGCTGCTCGCCTTCGGTGGGGCTGGAACGGCGCAGCAGCGCGCGGACGCGGGCCAGCAGCTCATCCAGGGCAAAGGGTTTTACCAGGTAGTCGTCGGCCCCGGCATCGAGGCCCTCGACCCGGTTTTCGACCGAGTCCCGGGCCGTGAGCATGAGGATGGGGGTAGAGTCCCCGGCCGCCCGCAGACGCCGGCACACGTCCAGGCCGTCCACTTTGGGCATGAGCAGATCCAGCACTATCAGGTCGGGCGCCGAGACCTTCAGGCTGTTGAGCGCCTCCACGCCGTCGGCGGCGGTCTCAACGTCGTAGTTGTCGAGCTTTAGTGCGCGCTGGACCGCGTCCCTAACCGCGGGTTCGTCGTCTACGACCAGAACTCTCATCTACTAAACAGACTCGCACACCCCGGGTGCAGCGTAGGCACGCACTCGTCCCGTCTAGGCCGGCTTGGTTTCCGCGGAAATCCACTCCAGATACTCGCGGTTGGCGGTTATGGGGGTGGCGATGATCTCCGGGGTCTCGTAGGCGTGATGCTCGGTAATGAACTTCGCCAGCGCCTCGAACAGTTCGTCTGTGGTCTTCATCGAGCAGAACCACTCCTTGTCGCTGTCCAGTACGCCCTCCCACCAGTAGATGCTGTCGATGGGTCCGCTTACCTGCGCACAGGCGGCCAGGCGCGCCTTTACGACCGCCCGAGCCAGCTCTTCTGCGTCCTCGTGCGAGTCGATGGTGGTGGTTACCTGTAGGAATCCCGTGCTCATAGGTTTTATCAAAACGCTCGATTCCTTACGGTGCTATGACTTTGGTGGGACGGATCTTGAGGATGATTCGCTCTTCGTCAGCCTGAGCAAACGGGTACTTCTCCTTGCCCAGGTAGCGCAAGGACAGCTCGTCAATGTGCTCATCGGCCCCGTCCGCGGTGATGGCGACGACCTCGCCGTTTAGCGAAAGTATGCTGTACGGGTTCTCCTGCTCGTGCACTTCCATCGCCACGCGTGGGTCGCGTCTAACGTTACGCAGTTTCTTGCGACCTTCGGCGGTGTTGATCAGGATGTGCTCATCGTCGACGTCGATCCATACGGGGCTGACGTGGGGTGATCCGTCGGCGTTCAAGGTGGCCAGATGGCCGAAGTTGGGCTTTTTGAAAAACGATTTCTGTTCGTCGGTCAACACTTCGAGGCCTCCTTGTGGCTTTGGCGACCTGCGCTGCTGCCGCACCTATCCGGAAGACTGTAGCGCCGCCGCCCTTCACACCTGGATGGGCTGCTATGGCCATCCTATTGTGCTTGGCCTGCAAGCGGTGGGAAGCACGCCGACAACCGACGGTTGCCGCTGCTGTTGAAGCCCTGGTAGTTTGAGCGTCTTGGTATCCCGCTCGAGTGCTGCCCCGTCTCAGAGCCTTCCTCTGCCGCATCACGGGGATGGCACGACTGACGCGCTGTTGGACGGCCAGCCGCTAACCACGGGCGGACGGGTACTCGATCTTGCGACCCTGCGGGCGGGGCCGGCTCGCAAGAGCAAATCCTCAGCGGGGATGCACGCCATCCTGCGCCTGGCGATCACTCTATTCGTCATGGGCGGATGTGCGGCGTATTTGCACGCCCAAAAGCAGGTAACGGTGGCCGACGGCGACCAGACCCGCACTATTCAAACCTTTGCGCCCACCGTGGGCGATGCGCTTAAGAGGGCCGAAATTTCGGTTGGGCCCAACGACCGGGTGTCTCCCGACACCGACGCTCCCGTACCGGCGGGCGGTGAGGTCGAGGTGATGCGGGCTAAGGATGTGGTGGTGGTGGTTAACGGCGAGCGCACCCAACCCACCGTTACCGGTCGGACTGTCGACGATGTTCTCCAAGAGCTCTCGGTAGCCTCGCAGGGCGCATTGATCTACCCGGAGACGCAGGCGCCGGTGACTCCGGGCGACGAGATAGTGGTGACCGAGCCCGTCCGGGCAACTGTCGTCCACGACGGCCAAACCCGCGAGGTTGACACCAACCTGCGCACGGCCGGGGGCCTGCTGCGGCAGCTCGGAGTGGTGCTTGGGCCCCATGATCGGGTGGAGCCCAGCGTCGTCGCGTACCCGTCGGAAGGCTCGACCATCAAGGTGGTCCGGGTCGAAAAGGCGGTCGAGAACATCCAGTCCAAAATCGACTTCGAGCGCCGGACGGAGCGCTCCGACGAGGTGGAGATGGGCATCCGGAAGGTCAAGCAGTCCGGCACCCCGGGTATTAGGGAGAACTCCTACCAGATTCTCTACGAGGACGGAAAGGTGAAGTCGCGCAGCCTGCTGGACTCGAAGGTGGTGCGGGAACCGGTACCGGAGATCAAGCTGGTGGGAACCAAGCGCCCGACGCTGGCCTCCTCCAGCCAGCAGCAGACCGGAACCGCCTCGTGGTACTCAATGCCGGGGCTGATGGCTGCACACAAGACGCTGCCGTTCGGGACGCTGGTTAAGGTCACCAACCTGGACAACGGCAAGAGCGTTACGGTGACGATCCGCGACCGCGGTCCGTACGTCGACGGGCGAATTATCGATCTGTCCGACACCGCCTTTAAGCAGATCGCACCGATAGGCCGGGGTGTGGCCAACGTCCGAATAGAGTGGTAGGCGACAAGCTACTCAGCCCTGCCGACGTACGTGAACTGGCTCGAAGGTACTCCGTAACCCCGTCG
>JAHWKV010000011.1 GCA_019347725.1 Actinomycetota bacterium | reverse complement strand
CAGCGCGTCGGAGCCGAGATAGGTCTCGCCGTCGCCGTAACCGATCGTGAGCGGAGCGCCCATTCGGGCGCCGATCAGGATGTCTGGATAGTCGCGGAAGAGGATGGTGATCGCGAAGGCGCCGTGCAGGCGCGGCAGAACGGCCGCGACGGCTTCGCGCGGATCCTTCCCCTGCCCGAGCCGATGGGCGACGAGATGGCCCAGATGATCGCCGGCAGTGCTTTGCAATCCCCCGACGCGGTCAAAGGGGCTGTGCAGGCCTTCGAGGCCGTGGGGGTAGACGAGTTCATCCTCGACCCGACCACCTCCGATCCCGATCAGGTGGACAAGCTGGCCGAGGTAGTTTTCTGAGCTTACGCATCCGTCGGGGCAGACCTGTGGGGTTCCAAAACCCAGATTTAGCCTCAAGCAGCACGCTCGTACTCGTGGAGAAGCCCCGATCCTCCTACAGACGTCAAGTGCCGCAGGCCCGATCGGCCGTCGGCGTCGCCAACTACTCGCTTGGCAATTCCTCAACGACAATGTCGGACATGGGAAAGTCGCTGAGATTGTCGGTGATCAAAATTGCCCCATGAGCTCTTGCCGTTCCGGCCACGATTGCGTCGGGAGTGTGGAGGGTCAGCCCTTGGCGCTGGAGTCGTGCCTGATAAATACCGGCCCGCCGCGCCGCCGCGCGGGTGGTGTCGAAATACTCTAGGCGCTCGATCAGATCCTTGGCGCGCTTGCGCTCTTGCGGCCGTAAGCCCCGCTCAACCTCTGCAACGTTGACGCAGCAGATGCCTAACCGGCTGCCCTTCGCTAGCAGGTCAAAGAACAGCTGGGTGACGTCGGGCTCTCCCCGAAGGTGGGCAATCAGAACGGTTGTATCGAGCAGGTAACGGCTCAACTGGCGGCAGAATCGCTTTCCGATCGACGAGCTGACTTCACCCATTCACGTGTGGAGTCTCGAGTCGCCCACATCGGATTGGCCTCTTTGTCGAGCACTCCGGAGGTGTTCCTGAGGGAATCCTCAAGCGCCAGGCGGTCAAGCTTCTCTCGAGCCGCCTCCTCTAGAAACCGGCTCCTGCCCCTCTGGCCAACCCGCGAATCGATAGCTTGCATCAACTCGTCAGACATGATGACGTGTGTTCGAGTCATTGTGACGGGCCTCTAAATCCCACTGATAGTCCCACTGTAGCACAGAGATGGTTGACGTGCTGATGGCACTTGCGGGATGCGTGTGGGCTCCCAACACTCAGATTTCGCCTCAAGCAGCACGTTCGTATCCGCGAATAAGCTCACCGAGGACTGCCATCATCGCAGTAGGTTCAAAGATTCGATCGTTCGCTTGTCGTCTTTAACGGACACTCCCCCCTCACCAAGAGCCGTTGGCTTACGTCGACGTCGTCCGTCCCGGGCGCTCGACTCAGCGCGGGTAGCGGCGGCAGTTCCAGATCCGTTTCCCCTTCGGGGAAGACGGCCGTCACGCGCGTGGTTCCGCCGAGCGCTTCAACCAGCCCGGCTAGCGTCGACAGACGCACGTCGCTGCGACGCTCGAGTTTGGATACGTCGGACTGCGATATGCCAAGCCGCTCGCCAAGCTGGGTCTGGGTCACCCCGCGGCTTCGGCGCAGCTCGGCAAGGCCGACCCCGCCTTGAGCTCGCGAACCGGCCCTTAGCCGTTCGATCCACGCCGTCCATAACCTGCTGGTGCCGTACATGTGGTGGGCGTTGCACAGGTGAAGCACCTCTTCGGCCAGCTTGCCCCAAGGATCGGCGGCAATGGCTTTCGCCAAAGGAGCCCAGTCGTCGAGCGCTCCCCGGTCGAGCAGGTCGTCGAGGGCGGCCGGAGTGAGCCGGTCAACCGGCGTGTCCTCGGCGACGTCCAGATGTCGGTGGATCACTTGCCTTTTGCCTCCAGATCGAGAATTCCAGTAGCCAGATCTGCGCAGGCGGCGGCTACCCGGTCCCAGTTCCACCAGCGCTGGTCCAATCGTCGGTACTGAGACAGGTCTACGTCGCCCAGGTCGTACGGCTCGGGTTCGGCGAGCTGGCGTGCCAGTACCCTGCCCGACGCAGCCTCCCCTTACCTGATCAGTGCTCAGGTCCTCGTAGATGCCTCGGCAGCATGCTGTTCGTGAGCAGTCGGCTAGACGGCAATCACGTCATCCCGGCCCGGCAGATCCGAGTTTTAGCATTCGACTGGAAGCTCGCGTGCGTGAGAACCAGGAACGTATCAGCTCGGTGAGATCGCCGGAATGCCTGCTTCGCTTGACGCGTCGAGCAACCGAATATCGTAGGCGACAACGCCGGCTAGATCGGGTCCCAGGCTCTGCGCTGCCGTGATGTGTAGGGCATCGAGAGAACGAAGCTGGACGGGTTTGGCGCGACCCGCTTCGTCGAACACCTGACCGTTGACGGTAAGGATGTCGAGCTCGGATAGCAGTCGCTCGGCGCGCCTTAGGGTCGTGGGTCCGAGACGTTGGGCGGCACGTCGCAACTCCGTGCGATGCAGGTCGCTGATCGCCCATCGCTTGCCGCGCAACCAGTCCCGGAGGACGGCGGTTTCTGTCTCAGGCTGGACGAGCTTCACCACCGCCGAGGTATCGACGTACCAGACCTGCACGGTTGTCTCAGCGCTCGCCGGCTCGCAGGTCCGCCAGCGCCTGTGACAGCGAACCTTCGGCTACGGCGGGCAAATCGGAGTCGATATCGTCGAGCACGTCGTCCAGATCGCGCCCAGATCCGGGGATCACGCGACCGTCTGCGACCAACGCTGCAAAGCCTTCAACGCTGGTCAGGGGCCCTAGCCGTGCGATCGGTTTGCCGCGGTCGGTGATTACGAAAGCCTCACCCGCGCGCACTCGCGCCAGCCATCTGCTGGCGTCTCGCCGCAGCTCTCGTACCCCGATCGTCTGCATGTGCGACATGGTAACACTGCAATACGGCCTTAGCTTTGCAACCTTCGCCGGTGCAGCTCCACCATCAGCTCCGGCGTCAGCATGCGGCCGACCTTCAGGTTCCAGGGGTTGCCCAAGACCTTTAGGGCGGACTCCTCGTCGCCGCCGAAGCTGTCGACGATGAGATCGGCCCCCTCGAGGTCCTCGGCGTGGGCGTACTCGCCGCGGACCGCCACGCACGCGCCGCCGGTGGCCATCGCCGAGCGCACGCCGTTGCGGGAATCCTCCACCATCACCGCCTGGTTCGGCTCCAGCTCCAGGCGCTGTAGCGCCAGCTGGAACAGGTCGGGAGCGGGCTTGAGGCGGTCCACCTCATTGCCGGTGACCACCACCTCGAACGGCTCAAAGCCGCCCTCTTCGCTTAGGTGCTGCACCAGGGGGTGGACCCATTTGGTGGTTCCGGTGGTGGCCACGGCGGTGCGCAGCCCGGCCTCCTGCAAGGATTTGATGAAGCGCGCCACGCCCAGCCGCCCCGGGACCTCGCCGTTTAGAATCGTATCGACGAATAGCTGGGTTTTGATGGGGTGGAGCTTCTTGGCTAGTGCTCGGGCCTCTTCGGGCTCGAAATCCTGGTACTCGGTGAGGTACCGGGCAATCCGGCGGTCTCCGCCTGTGGTTTTCACCAGCTCCCGGTACAGCTCGTCGCTCCAGCTGTAGGGATAGCCCTCCTGCTCAAACGCCTTGTTGAACGCGACGCGGTGACCGCGGCGCTCCGTCTCGGCGAGCGTCCCGTCGACGTCAAAGATGATCGCTTCTAGTTTGATGTCCATATAGGTATTGAGATTAGCGCCTGCGGGGCATCGGGCGCATCTAAAAAGGGTTGGAGATCTCGCAGTTAAGGTAGTGTCGGGTGGTTGCCGTGCACAACTCGGGGTAAGTTGGTTGATATGTCTGAGAAGAAATCGTTCTGGTCGACCATCCCCGTGATAATTGCCAGCCTGGCGGCGGTGCTGACCGGCCTGGCGACCATTATCGCTTTCGTCATGGGGGGCTTCGGTGGTCTGACGACCCCGGCCGGCGAGCCGGCCTCCCCGGAGGCGAACGGCTCTTCCGACTCGGACGAAACCTCCGGCTCCTCGCGTTCCTCCGAATCTTCTGGGTCCGGCCGGATAGAGCCGCAAGCGGTCATCACACCAAAGTCCATCGACTTCGGCAGCGTGGGGGTGGGTGCCGAGGATCAGCAGACCGTGACCGTGGTCAACAGCGGCAACGAGTTTCTCGTGGTCGACGAGGCCTCCATCAGTGGCGACGAGGGTGTTTTCTCCGTCGACGCAGACGACTGTCTGGGCTCCGGCGGGATCGAGCCGCAGGACGAGTGTGAGATCTTCGTGACCTTCGAGCCGTCGTCCCAGGGTTCCTACGCCGGCGTGCTGGAAATTGAGCACTCGGGACCCACAAGCCCCAATCAGGTAGCGCTCAAAGGAGAGACGAAGTTGCTGGGCCTGTAGAGCCCTGTCACCGGCGCACCATACAATTGGCTGGTTATAAACCGACCGGCTAAGGAAACTGATGCAACGGGACACCTCACTCGCGATCGAAGCTTCGGGCCTACGAAAGAGCTTCGGCGATACGCTTGCCGTCAACGGCGTGGATTTGGCCGTAGAGACCGGGACCGTTTACGGGGTCTTGGGCCCCAACGGCGCCGGCAAGACCACCACCATCCGGATCCTGGCTACACTGCTGCGCCCCGACGCCGGCACGGCTCGGGTATTTGGCCACGATGTAGTGAACGAGGCCGACGCGGTGCGGGGCATTGTGAGTCTCACCGGGCAGCTGGCTTCGGTCGATGAGGACCTGACCGGGCGCGAGAACCTCATTTTGCTGGCCCGTCTGTTGGGGCTGTCGCGCGCCGCGTCCAGGCAAAGGGCCGCCGAGCTGCTCGAGGCCTTCGGTTTGGCCGACTCGGCCGGCAAGCTGGTCAAGAAGTATTCGGGCGGTATGCGCCGGCGGCTGGACATCGCGGCCAGCATCGTGGTCACTCCGAGGCTGATGTTCTTGGACGAGCCCACCACCGGGCTGGACCCCCGCTCCCGCAACCAGGTGTGGGACATAATCCGGGCCCTGGTGGCGGGCGGAGCGACGATACTGCTGTGCACTCAGTACCTGGACGAAGCCGACCGTCTGGCGGACCGGATCGCGGTTATCGACCACGGCAGGGTGATTGCCGAAGGCACTCCAGCCACGTTGAAGGCGTCGGTCGCCTCGGGTTCTTTGCACCTGCGCCTTCTGGATCCACTGCAGCGCCCACAGGCCGAGCAGCTTCTTGCGGCCGAGCTGGAGGGGGTTCATCTCGAGCCCGACCCCGCGGCGCTGAGCGCACCTTGCCCCAGCGCCGGGCGCGCTGCGCAGGTGGTGACCAGGCTGACCGACGCCGGAATACAGGTGGCCAACTTCTCGCTAAGCCAGCCAAGTTTGGACGAGGTGTTTCTTGCGCTCACCGGCCACCCGGCAGAAGGCGAGCCGGAGCCCGCCGGAGCCCCGCGATGATCGAAGTGACCGCCGCTTCGAGCACCACCCCCGCCGATGAAGAGGCGGTTTGCCAGGCCCTGTCGTCCACGGCCCGGCCCCCTCGCCCCAGCGCGGTCTCGGCGGCTCTGACGTTCGGCTGGCGCGGGATGCTCAAGGTAAAGCACGTGCCCGAGCAGCTGCTGGACGTGACCGTCACCCCCATCATGTTCGTGGTGATGTTTACCTATCTGTTCGGCGGCGCCGTCGCCGGGTCGACCGCCGAGTACCTCAACTACCTGCTGCCGGGGATCCTGGTGATGTCGGTATTGTTCACCACCATCTACTCCGGCGTATCGCTCAACACGGATTTGACCAAGGGCGTGGTCGACCGGTTCCGCTCACTGCCCATTCCCAAGTCGGCGCCATTGATCGGGTCGCTGCTGGGCGACAGTGTCCGGTACCTGATTGCGGGTGTTGTCATAGTCCTGGTGGGCGTGGCGCTGGGCTTCCGGCCGGATGCCGGGCTCCCGGGAGCGGCGTCTGCTCTGGGGCTGGTGGTTGCATTTTGCTTTGGGCTGTCCTGGGTGTTCACCACCCTCGGGCTGGTGCTTCGCACCCCCAGCGCTGTGTTGAACGGCGGTTTCATGGGCATCTTCCCGCTTACCTTCATGTCCAACGTCTTCGTCGCGCCGGAGACCCTGCCCAGTTTGCTGGAGGCGTTTGTGGAGGTGAACCCCATCTCCATTTTGGCGACGGCGTCCCGGGGCTTGATGCACGGAATCCCGGTTGGGACCGAGATAGCCATCTCGCTGGCGACTGCGGCCGGCTTGGCCGCCATATTTGCGCCGCTGACCGTCCGTTTGTATCGCAGCCGCACCTAGCATCTATCGCCGCAAAGTTGCAAACGTATTGGATTGAGGAGTGACCTCGGCCCGTGTGGGTAAAGTCAGGTTCGTATGAGCGCGAAAAGTAGAGAAGGCGTGCGAAAGCACGGGCTAAAGACTCTGGTGACGGCCGCGGTAACCTGCCTGGTGGTGGTCACCGGCTGCAGCCCATCGGGCGCCCGGACCCAGGCGCTTAACGAGTTGAGCTCTCAGGTGCATACCATCCGTGGAGCCGCCTCGGTGGGTGACTTTGAAACCGCTTTGCAGCGACTGGATGCTTTGCGGTCCAGAGCTTGGGACATGTTTCGCCAGGACGAGCTGCCCCAGGCCGATCTTGAAAATATTCTTGCAGCGGCTGAGGCGGTGGAAAGCCACCTTCCGCTGAGTGCAAACCCGCCTCCTCCCCCAGAACCGGCCCAACACGAGCACGTCGACGAGGAGGAAGAAGAGGCTAGGCGGCAGGCGGAAGAGGAAGCCAAAAAGCAGCAGGAGGAAGCTCAAAAGCAAGCTGAAGAGGCCGCCAGGAAGCAAGCTGAGGAGGAAGCCAAGAAGCAGGAAGAAGCCCAAAAACAAGCCGAAGAAGCCGCCAAAGAGAAGCAGAAGGATCAACGCAAGGAGCAAGAGCAGGCGGAGGGCGGCGACGAAGGCGAGGACGGCGAGAACGACAAGGATAACGACTAACGGGCGTCTCGGCGGTGTTTTGCTAGGCGACCAGGAAGCGGTCGCGGAACCAGATGCCGCCCGAGACCTCTACTCCCGAGGGGACCGTGGAGCCGGGCCAGACGATGCAGTCGGCGACTCGGGCTTCCTCCTCAAGGCTCGAGCCGGCCAGCAGGATCGTTCCTTTGCCCGGTAAGGCGGCGGCAGTAGATCCCGGGCCCAGGTACCAGCCCTCCGGCGATAGGGTTCCCGGCGTATCGATCCGCAGCCGCTGCGGGTCAAGGGCATCCAGGCAAACCTCAAGATACCGCTGCAGCGTTCCGCAGTCTCGGGCGTAGCCCGGGTGTTCCACCAGTAGCACTTCGTCGCTATCGATTGCCGGCTGCAGCAGTCCTTCGGTCAGCCCGAGCGGACGGCGCTCGGCGATGTCGTCTAAAAGCTCACTCTCGAAGCAGCCGGCGCCCAGGAAGATGAAGCCGCGGGCGTCTTCCCGGCGGCGGTCCACCAGGCGCACACCGGCTTTCTCCCGAACAATGTCGGCTTCGGATGTGACCGGCTGTACGGCTAGGGTGGCGAGCTTTTCCCCCTCGCCGTGTTGTTTAAGCAGCGCCGGCAGGTCCAGATCGCTTACCAGGTCGCAGTTGTAGGTCACCACGGTCCGGGCGAGCCGGGGGAGTAGTGCCCGTAGGGTCGCCGCCTGGCCGATCGGCCCTAGGCCCTCGTCGAGGACTTCGACATCGGGGCGGCGGCGCTTCATGTGCCGTCGCAAGTCGGGTAACGCCCCGCTGGCGTTTACGAACCTATTGGCACAGTCGACCGAATCGCCCCGGATCAGTGCCAGGTCGATCAACGGGACGTCCAAGACGGGGAGCATAGCCTTGGGCAGGTAATCGGTTAGCGGCCGCATCCGGGTGCCTTCGCCGCCGGCGAACACCACCAGGGAAGCTTTGTTCAACTCCGGGCGCCGGCCCTGGATTTGACCACCGTACGGCCCTCGGATGAGCCGAGGCCGTACACGGTGTAGGGCCGCTGCAGCAGCGCTTGGCAAACGTTGCGGACGGCAACCCCCTTGGGCGTCGTGCCCTCCTCACGTCCGTGGTGAGCGTGGCCGTGCAGGACGAGGTCGGCGCCGGCGTTGTCGATGGCCTCGGCCAGCAGATAGCTGCCCAAAAACGGATAGATCTCCAGCGGCTCGCCGGCTAAGGTTTCATCCACCGGCGAATAGTGCAGCAGCGCCACCCGGTAGTCGGTCTGCAGCGCCTCCAGCCGGGCCTGCAGCACGCTGGATATCGACTTGGTGTGGCGTATGAACGCCTTCATCTCCGGCTCGCCAAAGTCGCTGCCGCAGGCGCCGGCATAGCCCCCGCCAAAACCTTTGGTGCCGGCTATCCCCAGCGTGCGACCGCCGATCTCGAGCACGACCGACTGACCCTCCAGGACGTGGACTCCCTCCGCCTCGAGGATTGAGCGAACCTCGACCTGTGCGTCGCTGTGGTAATCGTGGTTGCCCAGCACCGCCACCACCGGAATCTCAATGCCCCGCAGTTCTTCCGTTAGTACGGCGGCCTCCTCAATCAACCCGTGCCGGGTCAGGTCGCCCGCGAGGAGCAGCGCGTCCGCCTGTTCCTCGACGGAGGTGAGATGGTGCGCAAAGGTCCCCGCCGAGTCTTCGCCGAAGTGGATGTCGCCTACCGCGGCCAGCCGGATCATCGCGGACACTCCAAACTGTTCATGTGGCCCCCGCAAGGGCGCGGGAGTAAATTCCCCTGATCACCCGATCGGGGATCGGCAGATCGTAGGCCTGGCCGAGCAGCAGCATGGCCAGGACCATCCTCGGCCCCCGCTGCGCCATCTCGACAATGTAGTCCCAGTCGATGTCCTGGCGACCTATTACCCCGAACGCGTTGAACCAGTAGACCGCAGTGTCCTCCTTGAACGCCAGCGCCTGGCTGATTATGAAGTCCTCAGGGCTGATCATCCGCAGCTTCGTTCCCAGCACCTCGACCTCCGATCCCCGCTCAATCATCTGAGGCTCAAGGTATAGCTGGCCGGCCATCTCAAAGATCATGTCTACGGTGATGCCGTTTTTCTCCGCCTTGAACAGCCACTGCGGGAACGGCTCGTCGGTAGTAAAGCCCGCCTCGGCGAAAGCCTTTAGCAACGGTTTGGCGGAGCGAGGATCGATCAGCAGATCGATGTCGCCAAAGGGCCCGGGCCGGCCCCACGTGGCCGACGCCATGCTGCCGGCGCCCAGATACGGCACGCCCTCCGCCTCGGTGATGGCGATTGCTTCAGCCAGTACCTTGGCGAACTGCTTGTCACGGCCCGGCTCCGCGTGGTCGGTGCGGAACTTCGATTGAACAACGCGCATACGCGCGTCTTTACCCTGTATTTCCATGCTCATAACCAAAGCGGCAGTTCTTGAGAGGTTAGGTCGATGTGGGCAACGGATGAGTGTAGCCGGCTCTACTGGGGTATGAAAACCTGCAGGATTGAACCTTTTGATGATTCGCGACAATGCTTCTACGGAACGGAGGATGGGTGAGGGGCAAGATGAAGGACCTGCGAGGCCGAGGTGCCGAGAAGCCCACGCAGATCCCGCCTCGGGGCTGGAAGGATATCGTCCTGCGGGTAAAAAAGCGGATCAAGGACGATCACACCGTCTTGTCGGCCGCCGGGGTCTCGTTCTTCGGTTTTGTGGCACTAATCCCCGGTTTGGCCGCGGCCATCTCCGTGTACAGCTTGCTTGCCGACCCCACCGAGGTGCAAAGGCAGCTCGGCAACCTGATGGGAAACTTTCCCGAAGAGGCCCGGCGCCTGGTCACCGATCAGATGGCCAGGCTCGCGGGTGAATCCCGCGGAGCGCTTACTTGGGGGACGGCCGCCAGTATCGGCCTAGCCCTGTTGACGGCTTCGAGCGGAATGACCCACCTCACCGAAGCCGTGAACCAAGCCTACGACGAGAAAGACGAGCGGGGCTTTTTGGCCCGGCGTGCCCTGTCTTTGGTGTTCACGCTGGGCGCCGTTGTGCTGATAGTTGTAGTGACCGTCGCCACAACTGTCGTCGGCCCGTGGCTGGCGAACATGACCGGTTCCGCGGCGGTTGGTTGGGTGGCTCGGGCGTTGATCGCCGGCGTTACCTTCATGGTTGCACTGGCGGTCCTATACAAGGTCGGACCCAACCGTGACGACCCTAAGTGGCAGTGGGTGTCGGTGGGGTCGATACTTGCGGTGGTCATGTGGCTGATCGCGTCGTTCGTATTTCAGGTCTACGTCTCGAGCTTCGGCAGCTACAACGAGACCTACGGGTCGCTGGCGGCGGTGGTAATTCTGCTTCTGTGGCTGTTTATCACCAGTTTCGTGGTTCTCTTCGCAGCCGCGGTCAACTCAGAGATCGAACACCAGACCCAGCATGACACCACCAAGGGTCCTGCGCGACCGATGGGCCAGCGGGGCGCGGTGAAGGCCGACACCGTGGGGGAGGCTCAGTAGGTTCGTTGTTGTCTGCGGAGTCGAGCGGTAGCGAGGGGCCGATAGGCCTAAACCCGCGCTTCGTTTAGGCTTTCTCCAGCTAAAGGAGGGTCGATGACCGAAGAGCGGGTGTACCTGTGGGAGCAGACCCGGGCTAAGTCCGACGAGCAGATAATGGAGCTGGTCAACATTTTGGGCCAGCCGGCCGGCTTCCTGGAAATCATCATGGCGATGCTGCCTCAGGAACTGGACCCCGACGAAGCTAAAGATTGCGTGATCGGCTTCGAGATAAGCGCCGCAGAGCGTATCTACAGCTTTCGGGTGGAGGTTGCCGGCGAAGAGGTGTATGCAGAGAGGCGCGATCCCTCCGGCGCCGACGCTGTCATCGCCGTGTCCTTGCCCAACTTCGTCAGGTTGATAAACGAGGAGCTTGGAGGCGTCAAGGCGTTCATGCAGGGAAAGCTGTGGGTTAAGGGCGACCCGACCTTTGCCTACTCCATCCCAAGGATGTTCCCGTTCCGAGAGAGGCAGGCCATTTCATGAGTTCCGAGTTCAGCCGTCCTTCACATCAGCCCGGCCCTGCGTACGCTAAGGGCTTCCAGAGCTTGGAGGACGAGGTGGAACTGGCGGAAGCCCCGGTTTCCGGCAGCATCCCGGCGTGGTTGTCCGGGACGCTGGTACGAACCGGGCCCGCCAAGTTTGAGGTCGGACAGCAAAAGTACAATCACTGGTTTGACGGCCTAGGCATGCTGCACCGTTTT
>JAHWKV010000119.1 GCA_019347725.1 Actinomycetota bacterium | reverse complement strand
CACTGACGCCGTGCGCGCCCCCGCCCCCCCGGCACGCCCAACCACCCCCCCACCCCCCCGTTCCCCCCCCGCCCCAGGGGCACCCCGGAGCGGAGCGACGCTCCCACGCACATCGACCCCCGCCCGCCGCCGGGAACGCGAGGCCGGCCCCACCGCTACTCCGGTGCGCTCGGAGAGAAGATGCTTACCAGTGAGCAACTAGAGTTGACTCCCGCCGAGACCTACACGCCGGTCTTTATCGTCAGCGGCGCCGCTTTGGCGTTGGAGCGGCGGGGTGTTTCATGCTCGGCGGCAGATTTGATTCCGGCGGTATTGAACATGGAGCGCGTGGAAGTGCCCAGGAAGACGTCGCGGCTGTTCGGCCGGCGGCGAGCCAAATAACCTCAGCGAGCGGACGGATCCAATCGACTAGTAATAAAAGGCCCCGCAGCTAAACCGTAGATCCGAATAGGGTTGGCAGGTATGGGCGAGGGCCAAGGAGGCCGCTACGAGGCCGGGCCGGCGGACCGGCTGCTCGGGGTGATACGCGAGCTGCTGCAGGAGTTGCACCCCCGATCGACGGAGGTGCGGCTGGACAGCTCGCTGGACAGGGACCTCGGCCTTGACAGTCTTGCCTTAGTTGAGTTGCTGGCGCGGGCGGAGAGCGCGTTTGGTGTAGATCTTCCGGACGAAGCGCTGGTCGACGTTCAAACGCCCCGAGATCTACTCCAGCTACTTTCCTCCAACGCTCCCGAAGAGCGGGTGGGGGGAGTCGATGAAGTCCAGGGGCACCTAACCGTGCAGGGTTCCGGCCGGGCCCCACCGGAAAAGGCCCGAACCTGGACCGAAGTTTTGGATTGGCATGCGCAGCACCAGCCTAAGCGAGTCCACCTGAGCCTGTTGCAATCAACCGGCGTAGCCGAGGAGATTACCTACGGCTGGATCCGGGACGAAGCCCGGCAAATGGCGCAAGGCCTGCAGAGCCATGGTGCACGTCCCGGGGACCGGATAGCCCTTATGTTGCCCACCGGCCGAGATTACTTCGTTTCCTTTCTCGGGGTGTGGTTGGCGGGATGCGTGCCGGTACCCATTTATCCCCCTTGGCGCCGAGCGCAGCTGCAGGACCACCTGATGCGCCAGGGCGGCATTCTCCTAAACGCCGAGGCTCGAATGCTCATCACGGTTCCGGAGGCCAAGTTGCCGGCTCGACAGCTGCAGCTGCGGGTGCCGAGCTTACGTCATGTGCTTACGGTCGAGCAGGTGGTAAGTGAGAAGGGGGACGCCGAACAAGCCCGACCCTCGTTAGAGAGCGACATCGCCTTGCTTCAGTACACCTCGGGAAGCACCGGAGCCCCTAAGGGCGTCGTGTTGACCCATTTCAATCTGCTGATCAACGTACGGGCGATGGGCGCCGCGGCGGAGGCGAGCGCCGACGACATCTTCGTTAGCTGGCTTCCTCTCTACCACGACATGGGGCTGATAGGAGCTTGGTTGGCGAGCCTCTACTACGGCATGCCCCTGGTCGTGATGCCGCCCACTTCTTTCCTGCGCCGGCCCGCGAGCTGGCTGCAGGCCATTCACGATTACCGGGGAACCATTTCGGCTTCGCCCAATTTCGGCTACGAGCTGTGCCTAAATCGCATCGAGGAGGAGCAGGCCGCAGGCCTGGACCTCAGCTCCTGGCGCCTCGCCTTCAACGGGGCGGAGCCGGTTAGCCCCCAGACGGTGAGGCGGTTTGCCGAACGCTTTGAGTCGTGCGGATTTCGATCTGAGGCCATGACGCCCGTCTACGGTCTGGCGGAGTCTTCACTTGGCGTTACGTTCCCGCCGCTGGGCAGGGGCGCGCTGATCGACTCGATACGCCGAGAGCCCTTCTTGTATTCGGGGGAGGCGCTACCCGCCGGAGAAGGCGAGCCCACTGCGTTGCAGTTTGTGGGGTGTGGCAGGCCCTTAGAGGGCCACCAGGTCCGGATCGTTGACGACGACGCTGCGGTGCAGCCGGAGAGGCAACAAGGGCGAATTCAGGTCAGAGGTCCTTCGGCCACCGGCGGCTACTTCCGTAACCCTCAGGCCACTCAAGAGCTATTTCGCGGGGGATGGCTGGACAGCGGCGATCTTGGCTACCTGGCGGATGGGGAGCTCTTTGTTACCGGCAGAGCCAAGGACATGGTGATCCGGATGGGCCGCAACATCCACCCTCAGGAGCTGGAGGAGGCGGTAGGTGAGCTTCTGGGCGTACGCAAAGGTCGCACTGCGGTCTTCGGTGCGGCCGGTTCCGAATCTGGAACCGAGGAATTGGTGGTGCTGACCGAGACGAGAGAGCGGGACCCGGATAAGCGAGCCGAGATGCACAGGCAGATAGTCTCGAAATCTACTGATTTGCTCGGGACCCCTCCCGACGACGTGGTCCTTGGTGCGCCGGGGACCGTCCTCAAGACCTCCAGCGGCAAGATCAGGCGGGCGGCGTGCAAGGAATTGTACGAGGCGGGAGAGCTGAACCGAAAGGCCAAGCCCTTTTGGATGCAGATCGTGGACCTGGCCGTCTCGGCGGCTGGGGGCCGGCTCAGGCGTCTGCCGCAGGACCTCTGGACGGCTGTGTACGCCATTTACGACTGGGTCATCTTTGGTTTGCTTGCCGTCGTGACATGGGTCCTGGTTGCGGTCACGCCGGGAATTGAATTTCGCTGGAGGATCTTACGGGCGGCGGCGCGGTTGATGTTCCGGCTCACCGGCATGGGTCCGCAAGTGGCGGGTAGGGCGGACTGCTTAGGCGCACCGTGCGTAGTGGTAGCCAACCACTCAAGCATGCTCGACGGGTTGGTGCTTGCCGCGGTGTTGCCGCAGCGATTGGAATTCGTGGCGGCAGGGGAGTTCTCGCGTAACCGGGTCGCCGGGACCTTCCTGCGGCGGCTCGGCTCTACCTTTGTCGACAGGCTAGACAGGGCGAAGGCCACGGGCGCGTCGGATGCGCTTAAGTTGAGGGCCAAAAATGGCGTCCCCATCGTCTTCTTCCCGGAAGGGAGGATGAGCCGTACTCCGGGGTTGCAGCCCTTCCGGATGGGCGCCTTCGCGGTGGCGGCGGAAGCCCGCGTACCCGTCCTGCCGGTAACCATCTTGGGCACGGGCAGGATCTTAAGAGCCAACCGGCGGGTGCCGCGAGCCGGGCGTATCCAGGTGTTTATCTCACCTTCAATTCAACCTGCGCAAGGTGGTTGGAAGGGGGCCGTCGAGCTGCGCAAAAAAGCGCGTTTGGCGATTCTGCGTCACTTTGACGAGCCGGATTTGGAAGCATAAACGCGCGGGCCGCTGGATTTTAGTGGAAGGCATTAATGCGAGAATAGTGGGTAAAGACTTCTTGTAAACAATGTAGTCAAGGAGGTGCCTCATGGCAGACACCGGAGACATGCCCGACGAACAGAACACCGGTGACATGCCCGAAGGACAGAACACCGGTGACGAAGATCAGTCTGGCGAACCGGATTTCGAGACGATTGAGCCTAAGGAGGACGACAACCCGCACTTCCAGGCATTCCATGATCCTCCCGACCCGGAGGACGCGCCTGAGTCGTAGGGCTCCGTATAACTAACGCGATTCGGCCAGCTACCCTAATTAGGGCAGCTGGCCGAATCGCGTTCGGGGGTAAAGAGCTTCAGGCTGCCTAATCCTGCTTTTGCGCTATGGCCTGGGCCAACTCCATCTTGTCCATCTTGGACCGGCCGGAGATATCGAGCTTTTTGGCTCGTTGTAGAAGTTCCTGCTTGGTGCTACCTTCGACATCCACGCCGCCGGCGGTTTGGCGGTTCGTGTTCTTACCACCTTTGGCCTGCGGATCTGAGGGGCCCTTGCTGTCCTTGGGTTCCCAGTGGTCTCCGACCTTCTCGAAGGAATGCTTGAGCGCGGCGTTGGCTACCTGGTGGGCCCGCTTCTCGGAGTCGTACTGCTCATGAGCCGACTCGAGTGTCTTGGCGTAGGTTCTCTGCGCCTTGGCCGGGGAGCGCTTAATTGTGCCTGGTAAGTCCTTCTTGTCCACCTTCGGCATATCTGCCTCCTTATCGTTGGCGACTTGCGCGTGGTTGGTCTTCTTTCGCGGTTTACCCGCAAGGGCGTCGCCACAAACGCGGGGCGGCGGGAGTGCCAGCGCCGCATCCGAGCGGTTGTTTACTCCAGCTCACACCGGTTAGTACAAGACTCGAGGAAGTAACTCGGATATTCCGTCCAGGAGGCACATTTTGAAACTACGGTTATTGACAACCGCTATCGGCATAGTGCTGGTTCTCCCGGCGTGTGCTGGCGAAGTTGCTGACGAGGGGAGTGCCGCCCCTTCACCAGCCACAACCGAAGCCTCCGAGGCGGATACGTCCAGCCCCGAGCCGACCGATGGCTCCGACGGTGAACAGTCGGCGCAGTGGGAGACCTGCGAACATCCTGAAGGCATCGTCGTGTCGTATCCCACGGACTGGCACGTCAACGACGCCGGCAACCTAAACGCATGCAGCGCATTCGATCCAGAATCGTTCGACGAGGCAGACTCCGCCGACGAATTTATCGATTCGGCCGTCCTGCTCAGCGTCCAGCCGGTTGAGTTTGGGACTGCGGCCGATCCCGGCGCTCTTTCGGGCAGTGAGGTCGACCGTAGCGAAACCGTGGTCGACGGACACGATGCGATACGAATTGAGACGGAGTCGGCCGAGGATGGAGCCCGACGTAGATCTGCATGCCGGTGGCCCCCGAGGTCTTCGGATACGACGGCAGGCCGAGGGCGTCGAGCGCCGCCCGGACGTGGCGGGCCACCGCCAGCACGTCGTCGAAGGTGGCCGGCGGGAACGGGTCCAGATCGAAGAACAGGTAGTCGGGATGCTCGGTGTCCCCG
>JAHWKV010000118.1 GCA_019347725.1 Actinomycetota bacterium | reverse complement strand
CGCTCGAGCGGGACACCCCGGGCGCCGACTTCCCCGACTACGACGGCTCCGCGACCGCGCCGAGAGCGGTCATCCGGGTCTCCAACGCCGGCACCTCCGACGACATGAATCCGCTGGCGGCGCCCTTATCGTTCGGCGCCGACTTCAGGCTGGACGAGGTCTCGGCGGGCGACACCGTTATCTGGGTTAACGAAGAGGAATCCACTCCTCACACCGTGACGGCGGGCAGTGAGGATGATCCGAGCGGTAAGTTCGATTCCGGGAACCTAGACTCTGGAGACACTTTCGAGTTCACTTTTGAAGAGCCCGGTACGTATGAGTACTACTGCGACATTCACCCAGGTTCAATGTCGGGAACGGTCACGGTTAGCTAGCCAAAGTTCTCTGTGAGGACGTAACGGTTGCTGGTGAAACCTCTCTGGCGAGCTCAGAGTCGATTGGGCGTCCGGCGGCCTCCGTGCCGCCGGCGCCGAAATCGAGTAACCACCCGAGCAAGATGCCGGGGCCACCGGACGCTTCGCACATATCCCAATGCGCCCAAAGCTATTACCAGCCCGGCGATGGTCAGGACGGTCGCCTGGCGTTCCACGAGCAGGTCCCAGTAGGCGCCCACATTGTTGCGATAAAGCGCATAGGCGGCCAAGCCCGCGATGGGCAGACCGAGCACAAAAGTCAAGGCCAGCATCCCGCTTCTCAGGGCGGCCAGGGCCAGCCCGGCGATCACTATGGCGGAGGCGATTACCTTGACGAGCTCCGGAACACCTTCCGTAAGAAGCGCTACCGCCAGCAAGGCCCCACCTGTAGCTAGGACGGCGTTTACCAGCCAGGACCCGAACTTGGATCCCACCACCGAGCCGTACACCATCGAGTACAGCAGGAGAGTGAGGCCCCGAACGGGTCGGAAGATGGTGCGTACCGCCGGCAGCTTGGGCGCGTTGGCCAGGGAGGTCATCACCGCCGCGGTGCGGCTGGCGGTGGCCGCGAACAGGTCCGTGCCCTTTTCTTCCAGGACCGTCTCCCGGCCGATGCCGGCGTTGGCGAACAGTTCAAGCTTTCTTTCCGGCGTCGGCTCCGACGCCCCTGCGGCCTCCCGGTTGAAGGTCCTGGCGAAAGCCGCCCCGTTGCCGGCCTTGTCCGCCCCCTTGCTCATGTCGAACTCGACCGCGGAAGCGAGCTCGCCGAGCTCTTCCTGGATGATTTCCAGGTACAGGCGCCTCGCGATCACTCCCGACGTAAACGGCAGGCTCGCCGGAACCGGCAGCGTGAGATCGTCGAGGAACGCCAGCTCGCTTTCGATCTGCGGCTTGTCCTTGTCGAACTCCCGCTGGAGGTATCCGGCCGGGTCACCGTCGCCGACCGCGACGTCCCGCAGAAGCTCCATGATGGAAGTGTGGTGCGGCTTGTTGGGCTCGATATGCAGGGCGAGCTGCATTAGCCGGCGGGGCGCCAGGGTTGCCTCGACGAGGCGAAGGGCGCCGTCCATCCGGCCCCAGATCCAGTCATTGACCCGCCAGCTCTTTTTGTAGAAGGCCCCGAAGTGGGCGAGTTGAACTCCGGCCAGTTTTTGGCCGGCCCGGCCGGGACCCCCAAATCCGTGCTGCAGGTCGGCGCTGATCTGCATGAGCTCAACATCTTGATCCTGCATTGCGCCTCCGGCGGTCATGGCTACGTAGCCGACCTCTACCGACAGCAGTTGCGAGACGACCTGGTCCCAGGCAGGCGCGGGTCCGGTTCCCAGCAGACTGTCCGTCATGCCGGCCAATTGACCGGCTTCTTTTACCACCAGAGGATCGTCAAACTGCTTCCCAAGGTCGGCCGCCTGTTCGAGTTGAGGCTTCCGATCGAGCAGGACGTTGACGATTTGCTGCACCGTCGTCTCCAGGCGGTCGTCCGTATACAGCTGATCATCGCCGCTGTGCTCCAGATGGGCGGCGAGCTGCTCGGTCGAAGCGGCCGCCCAGCTTCTTAGAGTCGCACGCCGTTCCTTCGAGTCGGCTGAGGGAGGGTCCGGTAACTTCTTTGCCTGCTCACGCCAAAAGGTGGCGTCCTCCCGGCGCATGGCGCGCAGCTCCATCATGCAACCGTGAACGAGTTCGCGGCCTTCGCGCAGGCTCCCGCGCAGGTCCGAGGAAGAGGTGGGGGACGCAGCGGCGTCCGGGTCCACGAATGGAGCCACGTACAGAGCTCTTTTCAAGATGTCCAGGGCCACGACGGCCAGCCGTTCCACAGGCGCCAGCCCCCACCTCCACGGCTGGCCGGCGGTAAAGCCCAGGTCGTCGGGTATGAACGGCAGGCGCAGCTCGGGCGCGGAGTCGACGCTTCCTTCTTCGTGACCGAGGTGCTCATCCGGTACAAAAACGCTGCTTATCTCATCTTCGGTCCACGCCGGAACGCTTAAGGCGCGGCGTGTTTTGGACTCTTTGTTCGATCCGGGAGAGTCCTCGGGCAGGCGGCGGCCGACGAGTACTTCGGTGGCTATGTTTCTTGAGGCGTGGAGGATTCTTATCCGCCGGTAGACGGGAAACAACGCTTCGCCCAGCCCGTCGGGGTTCAGCCCTATGGCGCTCAGCAGTTCCGGCCGCAGGGCTTTGCGGATACGGGCTTGCGCGTTGTTGTCCTTGAGATCTTTTAGCTCCCGGGAGATCGTCTGTGCCGACGGCAGGTTGATCAGGGCCGCCCCGAGCACCTGCGTCACCGGAGGAGGTTTGCCAAAGCTGGCGGCTTCGGCTTCGGAAAGGGCAGCCGGGTCCGGATTGACGTACGTGAGCACCCGGCGTACCTCGTTTCCCGCCGGTTGTTCGAAGATGGACCGCAGCGCCGGCTCCATCGGCATGTTCATCAAGACGCCGCCGTCGAGAACAAACATGCCCCTGTCGAAGTTGACCAGGGAACTTTCAATGCTTCGTCGGTCCGCCGGGGAGCTCGCCGGATCAACCGGCACGTAGCTGGCCTCAAACGCCAGCGGGAACGAGGCCGTAGAACGGGCGGCGAGCGCCAGGTGATCGACGATGTCGGCGCTTGCGAAAGGGTCATCCCGGGCTTGTGGGCCACGTACGAAACGGAACCTTCCGCGATGCTCCGCCTGTTGGATCCTCGTGCCGAAGTCGTCGACGAAGTTGCGCACGGCGCCATCCATAAGCGAGGTGGTGATAGTGAGATCGATGGGTGCATCGGCAACGTCTCGGACGCGGGACTTGTCGTGGATTAGTTCGTTGAAAGCCTGTCGAAGCTTGGGAAGGAAGTAGGAGTCGCCTTTGAGCAGTGAAGGCGTCTGGCTGTCGAGTGGTCCCCTCATCAGCTCCATAAGCGAACCCGCGTCAGCCCACAGCCTGCCGACCGATTTGAGGTCCGCTCCGTAGACGGACGCCAGCGCCAAAAAGCCGGCGTTGATGCCGCCAGCGCTGGTTCCGGCCAGCACGTCGATACGCGCTCGCGATCTGACCAGGTCCAGAAGCCGTCCGTAACAGGTATCTTCATCCGGCCGGGTTTCGGTCAACCGGTTCAACTCACGGGCGACGCCGCCTATCCAGATGGCGAGGCTGACCCCGCCGTTCATCACGACAGCAACGCGAAGCTCCTGGTAGTCGTCGGTGTCAACGCTTTCCCAGACCTTCATGCGGTGCCCCCTCCGGTGTTTTGGGAACGGATTCTGTCCCCAAAACCAACCGATATCAACCTATACCCGGTGGAAATTGCGAACGTAGAAAGCCGGACCGGCCGCTTACGTCCAGTCTCGGCGGTGTGAGTGCGGCGGCTTGGTGGTAGGAATACAACTGTGATAGATGCAATCGAAATCGGCGACGTTCGTCCCCGCACGCCGGGCGGAGAATTTCCCGCTAAAGCGGTGACTGCAGAGCGTGTGACGGTTTCTGCCGACATCTTCAAAGACGGCCACGCGGTCCTGGCCGCCCAGGTCCTTTGGCGGCCCATGAATGGTGAGTGGGCTGCGGTGCGTATGACTCCCGGTGCGAACCACCGCTGGGAGGCGGTCTTCGAGCCGGAGACCATCGGAGCGCACGAGTTCAAGGTGCAGGCGTGGACCGACCACTTTGCTACCTGGCAGAAAGATGTGGCGATAAAGCACGATGCCGGCCAGGACATCTCGGTCGAGCTGGAGGAAGGCGCGATTTTGATCGACGTGAGCACGCTGGAGATGGCGCCCTCCAAGCGCCCGAGGTTCCGCAAGACCGCTCACACGCTGCGGGACGAAAAACTGAGCTTTGCAGAGCGTTTGTCGGCCGTGGAATCCAGCTTCATCGAGAAATTGTTTGCCGAGTCCCCGCTACGGGACGACCTGAGCTCTTCCCGACCGATGGCCCTTTGGGTGGACCGGCCCCGGGCTTTGTTCAGCTCTTGGTACGAGCTGTTCCCCCGTTCGCTGGGAGGCTTCAAGGCGACACTCGAGCATCTGCCTCGGGTCGCGGGCATGGGCTTCGATGTCTTGTACCTGCCGCCCATCCACCCGATCGGTGTGACCGCCCGCAAGGGACGCAACAACGTGGTCACATCCGAGCCGGATGACGTGGGGAGCCCGTGGGCCATCGGGTCAAGCCTGGGGGGTCACACCGCTATACACCCCGATCTGGGCACTATCGACGATTTCGCCGCACTGGTAAACGGGGCCGCCGACCACGGGATGGAGATCGCCTTGGATTACGCCCTGCAGTGCTCCCCGGACCACCCCTGGGTCACCGAGCATCCGGAGTGGTTTCATCACCGCCCCGACGGCAGCATCAAGTTCGCGGAGAATCCACCCAAGAAGTACCAGGACATCGTCCCGATCAACTTCTGGCCGCCGACGGATAAAGCTCGCTCGGAGCTGTGGGAGGCGTGCAAGCAGATTTTGGACCACTGGATCGCCCACGGGGTGAAGATCTTTCGGGTGGACAACCCGCACACGAAGCCCATCGCCTTTTGGGCCTGGCTGATCCCGGC
>JAHWKV010000117.1 GCA_019347725.1 Actinomycetota bacterium | reverse complement strand
GAGCCTGGACGGTGAGGTGGAGGTCACCAGTGAGTTGGGCAGAGGCTCAACTTTCACCGTAAAGCTGCCGGTTTAGAGCAGCTCCAGCAGCACCTTAGCGTTCGCAGGTGGCGAGCTTCTCCGGGGCCTGCCCGCAGTGCTCGGCGACGTAGGCGTGGATGACCTCCGAGCTGTACTGCTGGCACTCCATGGACTTGGTCCAGGAGGCCAGCGCGATAGGTGCATCGATGGATTCGTTGGGGTTGGAGATAACGCCGTTGCGGTAGGACTCGACCAGGTTCTCCAGCGCATCCGCTTCGGAATCGCCTAGATCCTTGTGGTGCACCACTATCCCGCCGTGCTCAAGGCTGTGCACCAACGACTCCGCCTCTACGGTTTCCCCGTAGGTACCCCACGGGGCCGGTTGTTGGTGGTGGGGCCCGGAGGTCGGTGGATTGGTCTGGTAGTCATCGTAGGTCTCACTCGGCCCCAGGTGGTCTCGGCCTTCGTTGTCGTGCTCGATGACTTCGGTGCAGTCCGCCTCTTCGGCCGCGGCCAGCAAAGCCTCCCGATTGTCGGTGTTGCTCTTGACCACGAAAGCTATGACTGCAAAGAGCACTATGGCGAGCCCGCCGGCGATCAGTGCCCGCTTGCGCTGCTTGGCCTTCTGCTTCTTGCGTGCAGCTTGGAGGCGCTCCTGACGGGCTGCCTCGCGCTTGGCCTTGCGCTCTTCGGCGGTTTTGGAACCCGAGTTGCCGTTGGCTGATCCCTCGTCCGAGGACGCGTTGGGAGCCTCGTCTTTGCCTTTGGGGTTGTCCTTGCCTTGCTGAGGGCGCTTCTTTGCTGGTGACATCTTCGGTCATGTTAATCGAAAATTGCTTTGTAAGGTGTTCCCAGTAGTGCGGGAATGGCTAAATAGCCTTACCGGTTTCGAATTTTCTCAGATCCACGCGCAGGCGCCGCCGCTGTACACGCAGTTGCCGGGCTTGGGTCATGCGCAGCCGGCGAGCAGCCGTCTCGAGCCGCTTCTGCTCCTTGCTCCCGCCGTCGATCTGGTAGTACTTCATCATCATCCGGACCTCGTGCCATGTCTCTTGCCGCGGTGTCATGGGTCGCTTTGGAGGGAGCTGGATATTCATGAATTCGGGTTGGTAGCGGCTGTTGGCCGGGTGCACCCACCCGACTTGGTTGGCCATCTGCAGCAGGTTATGTACGCCTGGATCGATCGGATACGGATCGGCTTCCTGTGGCGGCAGGGCTTCGCAGGCGGCCGGCTCCAGCACCTCGGGCTTGACGAAATCTTCGGTGGGGGCAGCCTCATGGTCTTCGGTGGGGGCCGCTTCATGGTCTTCTGTGGGGGCCGCCTCATGGTCGTATGCGGGCTGATCCTCGAGGGCCATCAATGTGATCAAAGAGTCGTAGTCCACCGCGCGCTTGAATTCGAACACGGGCTCGAACATCGGCTCGACCTGGATGAGAGCCGGGCGGCGGAAGCGCGGCAGATGTACCTGGGAGTCGCACCAGAAGCACTGAACCACCGGCCTTCCCCGGTGGGTTGCTACCAAGGCGTAATCCTCGCCGTTGAGCTTGCCTTTCATGCGGCACGAAGGACACTTGACTGCCTTGTACATCGAAATTCCCCCTCCCTGGTCGACGAGCGAGAAGGTGGCCCCTGTTGAAATCACCCCAGCCCTGAAATCACCCCAGCATCGGAAACGATTTACTTACTTATCGGCCGATCTGCGGAAAATTTCAGCGCCAATTTGCCGAAATGGATAATTTCGTCCTGAAACTGCGGTCGGGAAGGTCTTGAGCGCGCCGTAGGGAAAAGGGCGCGTCGAAAAGTCGGTGATCTTCGGGGAGTTTTCGGTTGCCGAATCCGGTGAGGAGTTGCTTAGATCCCGACGTCGAAGCGCAATACGCCAATGCTGCCGCCGGAGCCGGAGCCGCCTCCTACGCCTCCGGAATCGCTGCTGGAAGCTACCTGATGGCTTCCGCCGGAGCCTTCGGTTTCTCCGCCGCTCGAGTCGGTCGATCCGTAGTTTCCGCCATAGTCGGCCGACGAAGGCTTCGAGGTTTGGGTGGAGCCGGTTGAACCGGGGGGATCCTCATCGGAAGTTATTCCGGCGTAGTCGCCGCTTCCGCCTGCGGAGCCGCCTCCGCCGCCCCCGCCGCCGGTTCCGCCACCGTCGCCGCCTAGACCGGCTTCGGTACCACCGTCGCCGTCATCGGCATTGCCGTCGCCGCCGTCGCCGCCATCGCCGCTTCCGCCCAGGGCGTCTCCGCTATTGCCGCCGCCCCCGCCGGGACCAGCAATGCCGGAGCTGCCGGCACCGCCCCCGTCCCCGCTGGTGCCGCCGTCACCAGCGTCGCCGGACTCCAGGTCGACGTCCACCTCGGTCGAGTCGGTCCCCGTGGCGGTGACGCCAAAAGCCGCGATGGTCATCAGGCCGAGGAGGAGGATCGCCAAGCCGGCTAGAAGCATTGCTCTGCGTGTCTTCATTCCTCACCCCTTCGTGAGTTAAGCATTTATGGGTTTAATCATCCGGGTTGCGCACTTTAAAGGTCTTGCAAGCATCTGCACAGATACTAACTCGTTGAATCGGATTGGGGCACTACCGTTGCCTCCCAGGTGGCGATTTTTGTAGTGCATGTCCCACCTTCGTCGGCTGCTTCCTCGATCGGCTCAAATGATGTCCTCTTTGTGGAGGTCGCTTCGGTAACGACAGGCCGGCCGTCGCGGACCTCGAAATCGGTGGGTTCCACCTCCACTGAATTTGTAGCCGTGAATGCGCCGGGGATGATTTCGCCGTCACCGGCCCTACAGGCGTCCTCGGGAACCGGCGCGAATGCCTCGGTTACCCGGTAAACACCGGAATCGTAGATGGCTGAGGACTCCACCTCGGGCGCCAGTGAGTCGTCCGGGTCGGTCGCAAGAATTGTCACGTTACACGGGCCGGAAGGGCATTCCGGTTCGACCTGCCAAATTCGGCGAATCTCGGAGCCTACCTCGAACCGGGATTCTTCGTCCGAGACTCCATCCAGCTTGGTCAAAGTGTAGGTAAACTCCCAGGTTCCTTCCCATCGGGCATCGTCGATCGAAAAGGATTCGGAAGGGCTGCGGATATCGGCCGGTGTCGGCGAGGAGCATTGGCTGAGCGCCGCGAACATCACCAGGCCGGTGGTCAGCCAACGCAGCGGAGGGCGTTTTGTGTGCATGGTTGTGGCGTCGATCCTAATCGGTCGGGGTCGGGAGTACGCGCAGCGTGCGGGTTTCAGAGCAGTGGCCCCCGGCAGTTGCGGCACAGACCCTTGATCGTCAAATCCTCCTGCCGGCATTGGCGGCAAGGCGCCCAGTCCAGCTGCGCAATAAAGCCCGGGGGCTCGGACATAACCCCCAGTGCCTGTCCGTGGTAGCGGGCCTGCTCGTACTCGGGGCCTTCGTTGCTCTCCGCGAGTTCCCATACATAGGTGGTGAACTTACGGCCCTTCTCGGACTCGGGCACGTCGGTCAAATCGACTTTTATCCAGTACATCTTGGGTAACAGGATAAGACTTCAGGCTCCGGTAACGCTTGCGGGACGTAGAATCCTTCTATGGAGCCCGACGACCCGCGGCGCGAATGGCTGCCTCACCGGGTAGGTCCCAGGCCGCGCACAACGCCCGACGACCCTCACCGACAGCTCACCCAGACGGCCCCGGAGGAGATCCAGGAGGAGCTGGTCGCCCGTGCGGCGTCGTTACCGGGAACGTTCGTGTGTCCCAGTCTGATCTCGTTGCCTGGATCCCGCGGCTTTGCGTTGGACGACACGTCGCCGTTGCCCAACGTGGAGGCCTTTTTGATACAGCGAGAGTTTGCCCATATCCATCCGCCGTATGACGGCAGCCTCCATATGGTGATCCCGGCCGAACTGGTCTTGCAGGTGGTGAACCGTGGCTGGGGAGAGACGCACCCCGTGGCCCGCATGGGGCTGATCCCCCCGACGACCATGATGGTTTACGGACCTCGCGACCGCGGTGAGCTGGACGTGGTGTGGCACCTGTTGCAGAGCAGTTGGTCTCAGGCGCGGGGAAACCCCTAAGGCGCCGGTTGGGGCAGATGACGGTCGTGCTGCATCTACGATAGAGCGATGAAACCTTCAGCCAAGAAAGCTCTAACCACCGGTGACGAGGGCGTCGATGCCCGCCTCAGCGAGCTGGTCGCCGACCTCAACCCTTACGATGCGCAACTTGTCTTCGAACTCATGGCGTCGGCTCTGGCACTGGCCAAGGACCCTATATCCCGCCTGGACCGCAAGATCGTCAACACGGCCCTCAAGGAGATGCGCTATGCCTTCGGCGTTTTTGCGCCGTACCGGCACGTGCGGAAGGTCACTATGTTCGGTTCCGCGAGGACGGGCAAGGGTCAGCCGGCGTATGCGCTGGCCAGAGATTTCTCCCGCCGCATGGCCGAGCGGGAATGGATGGTAGTAACCGGGGCAGGCCCGGGCATTATGGAGGCGGGCCACGAAGGGGCCGGTGGCGCCAAGTCATTTGGTGTGAACATCTTGCTTCCCTTCGAGTCCACAGCCAACCCCGTAATCGCCGGCGATCCGAAGCTAATCAACTTCAAGTACTTCTTTACTCGGAAGCTGATGTTCATCAAGGAGTCGCATGCGTTTGTACTGCTTCCGGGTGGATTCGGCACTTTGGACGAGGCTTTCGAGCTTCTGACGCTCATCCAAACCGGCAAGAGCGATTTGCACCCGATCGTGATGTTGGACGTCAAGGGCGGAACGTACTGGAAGCTGTTCGACAGCTACGTCAAGGAAGAGTTGGTGGCTAACGGATACGTAAGCCCCAGCGACCTGGCGCTGTTTCGCTACACGGACGACGTGGATGACGCGGTGGAGGAGATCGAGCGCTTTTACCGTGTCTATCACTCGCAGCGCTATGTCGCCGACCGGCTGGTGTTGAGGTTGCAGCTCATGC
>JAHWKV010000116.1 GCA_019347725.1 Actinomycetota bacterium | reverse complement strand
GATGCGCAGTTGACGGCGCATAACAACGATCTCGATGTCCTGGAGTCGTTCTCGTCGAATCGGCTGAGCAGCTTCAGGAAGGCGCGGAGTATCACGTAGAAAACTGAGAAGAGCATGGTTCGGGATGGTATTGAGGAGGCTTGGGTCCGGCAAATCGGAATATTGGGACCCCACGGGGGACGGGAATGGGTGGGAGAGTACCTTCTGCCTGTTAGCCTGAGGGGATACGAATCCCGTGGTTGACCCTATTCGTCCGGCTGACGCACTAACTTTCGGGACACGGACGAGATGTCGTAAACCTCCTCGGCGGGCCTTGCAAGAAGCCGGTCGGTCATCTGTTGCTTTAGCACCGTGAGACGAGCCTGCTCGGCTTCCGTGCGTTCCGGTTGCCGTGCCAGCTGTATGAACTCATCGACGACGAACCCCTCCCGGATGGTTAGAGTCAGGGTCCGGTTTGCATAGGTGATCTCGAAAACATAGCGCTCCAGGGTCCGCCCCCGCTCGGGGCGTTCCAGTGCCGGGTCGACTTTAAAGCGGCCATCGGAGACGGCCCTGGTCACCAACTCGAACCCGTCCCTTCCGCCCGGCCCGCTGAACGCGGTGCGAATGTTTATGCCCCGTCTGTCGGGAAGGCCCGCCGCTTCAAGCTCGGGTAATGCGCGCTGCAATACCTTGAAAGAGTGAGCAACGCCACCAGGGTAGTCGGGACCGTGGTACTTGAGCATTTCCTCGAAGCTGAACGAAGCACTTCGGCCTCCATCGGCTACCTGTAACAAGTCGTTCAAAGTTCCCCCTTTGCGGTCGCGCGAACGTAATTGGGTGGCAGATGGTACGAGCGGCCACCCGTCTTGCAGCATCCTTAGACAAATACTATAGTACCCCTATCAACGAATATTAGGTCGACCTAAGAAAGGTCTTTCACGGGTTCTTTCACCAGCGGCTGCAGCGATTGGCGACAAGCGGGCTTATCAGTTATGGGAGTTAGGTTGATTTACGGATCAAAGAAGGCTGTCCGGCGAGCGAAGGGCGCTATGGCGATGCTCGCTTTGGTGGTCGGGGCATGCACCAATGGTTCGCAGTCTCAAATGACGGCGGACGGTCAGCCCGTAGAGCGCCTTACGATAGCGGTTCCCGAAGATGTAGGCCCTTTGAACATCTTCGCCAGCCACGAGGAACCGTTGACCGAGCTCGTCTACGACAAGCTGCTGGGCCCTTCGCCTTACGTGGACGACCCTCAGCCGTGGCTGGCGTCCGAGGTGCGACAGCTCGACCCGGCGACCTGGGAGGTTGACCTGCGGGACGGGGTTACCTGGCACGACGGCGAGACCTTCACCGCCGCCGACGTGGTCTTTACGTTTGAGTTTTTCAAAGCCGCCCCAACGGGCCGGTGGACCCATCACGTAAGCGACATACCAACCATCGAGACGGTAGAGGCGGTTGACGACAATACCGTTCGCTTCACCTGCGCCGATGCCTGTCCGTTCCTGGGGTCGGTAACGCTGGCGGATCTGCCGATCGTTGCCGAGCACGTATGGTCCGATGTGCCCGCCGACCAAGTCCGGGAGGTGACCGACCTCCCGGTCGGCACCGGACCCTACCGGCTGGTGGAGTACGATTCGGTGTCGGGGTACCGGTTCGAGGCTTACGAGAACTACTTCGCGGGTCCTCCGCTCGTCCAGGAACTGGTCATGCCGGTGATCGAGGATCCATCCGCCACCTTTACCGCCTTGCGCACAGGCGAGATACAGGCGACTTCCCGGCCGCTGGCGCCCGAGCTTATCGCCGAGTTCGCCTCCTCTGACGATATCGAGCTGATCACCACCCGGCCTTTGCAGTTCCCCGAACTCAGGATGAACTTCGAGCGACCTCCGTTTGATGTTCCCGAGTTCAGGCGGGCTATATCCCGTGCGTTGGATCGAGCCGAGTTGCTGGATGCAGTCTTTCTGGGCGAGGGGCGCCGCGCCGACAAGGGTTATCCGCACCCGGACGCGGCGTGGACCAATCCGGATCTTTCCACGCCTTTCGACGCCGCAGAGGCGAGTTCTCTTCTAGACGAATTGGGCTACGAAGATACCGATGGTGATTCAGTCCGCGAGGGTCCGGCAGGTCCTTTGAGATTCACCATCCAGGTGGCGGCCACCGAGCCGACCGATGTGCGAGCAGCCGAGCTTATCCGGGCGGACCTTGCGGAGATCGGCATATCGGCGGACGTCCAAACCAAAGATGCGGCTTCGATCGGGGAGCTGTTTCGCTCGAGGGACTTCGACTTGTACATAAACACGATCACGGCCCACGGCGTGGCGGACCCTACTCAGTTCATCATGTCTCACCGCTCCGGCTACCTGTGGAAGGCGCCGGATATGCCGTATCCGCAGTGGGACGCATTGTTTGAGCAGTGGAGTGCCGCAACAACCATCGCCGATAGAACCAAGACGCTGTTTGAGATGCAGGAGCTGTTCAATAGTCAGCCGACCTCGGTGCCCCTGTACTACCCGGACGAATACCATGCGTACCGGGCGGGCACGTTCGACGGCTGGGTCGAATCGCCAGGCTCCGGCGTCGTTCACAAGTGGTCGCTGCTGCCCCCGGAGGTGGGCCGTGACGCAAATGCGGTGG
Source organism: Actinomycetota bacterium (assembly GCA_019347725.1). Classification (GTDB taxonomy): domain Bacteria; phylum Actinomycetota; class CADDZG01; order JAHWKV01; family JAHWKV01; genus JAHWKV01. Next base: position 2,336 of record JAHWKV010000116.1, on the reverse strand, counting down.
TAACCGGGGAATGACGCTTCGCCGTATGCTTTCACGGACGGGGCAGCTGACCCTGGTGCTGTGGGCTGCGGCGACCTTCAACTTTGCCTTACCGCACCTGGCGCCGGGGGACCCCGTCGACTTCAAGTATTCCGGGGTTTCCGGCAGCCTGAGCAAAGAGCACTTGGAGATCATTCGCACGGAGTATGGTCTGGACCGGCCGCTCTTACAGCAGTACGGGTCCTTCTGGCGTGGCCTCGCTCAAGGGGACCTCGGCAAATCTGTCCAGCACAACCGGCCGGTCGTTGAGGTGCTGGCCGAGCGCGCGCCGTGGACGGTTGCGCTTGTAGGGCTGGCTACCGTGCTCTCGGCTGTGGTCGGGGTTGCGTTGGGGGCAACGGCGGCTTGGCGCCGCGGCAGCCGCCGGGATGCCGGTCTGGTGATGGGAGTTCTGGCGCTCGACGCCATGCCGGGATTTTGGATCGGAATGATCCTGCTCGCAGTGTTCTCGGTTGAGCTCGGATGGTTGCCCTCGTTCGGCGGGGCCTCGATCGGTACGGCCGGGGTGGAGCGGAGCGTTGACGTGTTGCGAAGGCTGATACTTCCGGTCGCAACCATCGCGCTGGCCACCCTGGGCGCGGTCTTCTTGCTTGCTAGGGCTGCGATGGTCTCGGTGCTGGATGAGCCATTCGTTCGACTGGCTCGTGCCAAGGGCGTCTCCGAGCGCCGGATAGCCGTTCGCCATGTGCTGCGCAATGCGCTACTGCCCGTGTTTACCAACCTGACCCTATCGGTGGGAATGCTGCTGTCTGGGGCTGTGGTGGTTGAGACGGTCTTTGCTTATCCGGGTCTGGGCAGGTTGATCTACGAAGCGGTAGTCGCTCGCGACTACCCACTTCTTCAAGGCGCTTTTTTATTGGTAACGCTGGGGGTGGTTCTTGCGAACCTCGCCGCCGACCTCACCTATCCGTGGCTGGATCCAAGGGTACGCCGCGGCAAAAACCTTCTTCCGGCTGCCGCGCAGACCGTGGAGGCGTGATGGGTCGCTCCTTGATGGCTGCTCCCGTACCGTTCCCACGGCTGGGGAATCGAGCGCAGCACTGCGCGCTCGCGGGCATGGTGATGCTCGCGGTTCTGGTAGCTGTTGCGATCGCGGCGCCCCTGCTGGCACCTTATGACCCGGCTGTGCGCACCGGTACGCCGTTTGCCCGTCCCTCGGCCGCCCATCCGCTGGGCACCAACGACGCGGGCCAGGACCTTCTATCCGAGCTGTTGTACGGCGCCCGGGCTTCCCTGTTGGTAGGCGTGGTTGCGGCTTTAGCTGCAACCTTGGTTGGAGCCGGCGTGGGTATGGTTGCCGGTTACGCGCGCGGCTGGGTGGACAGTGCGCTGATGCGTCTGGTGGACGTTGTGCTCGCGTTGCCCGTGTTGCCCTTGACTATAGTCATGGGTGTGTTCTTGGGCCCCGGCCTGGGGACACAGATCCTAGTCATCGCCGCGGTGATTTGGGCCGGGGTGTCCCGCGAACTGCGGGCGCAGGTGCTTTCGGTACGCGAGCGGGACCATATCCAGGCCGCGCGGGCCATGGGCGGAGGCTCCTGCTACGTGCTGCGCCGGCACGTGGTCCCGGCAGTGACGCCCTTGGTGGTGCCGCAGTTCGTGCTTGCCACCAAGACCGCCATCTTGTTGGAGGCGTCGCTGGCCTTCTTGGGCCTCGGCGATGCCGGTGCCAAGAGTTGGGGCACCATGTTGTATTTCGCCCACGTCCGTAGTGCATTTTTGACCGACGCGTGGCTGTGGTGGGTGATTCCGCCCGGCATGGCGATTGCAGCAACCGTGCTGGCCTTCGCACTGTTGGGTTTTGCGTTTGAGGAGAGAGCGCGGCCGTCCTTGAGGTACTCTCCGATCCGGCGGCCGAGGAGTCGACAGCGGGCGGTTGCCGCCAAGACGACCCAAACGGGTGATGCGGAACCGGTTGCGTCCTCATTCGATCCGGCGGGACTCTTGGGGGGCGGCGGGCTTCTACGGATAGAGCGCTTAAGTGTTACATACGGGGCAGGGAACGACCGGGCGTTTGCGGTTGAGGACATCTGTTTGGAGCTGGCAACCGGTAAGGTCCTGGGGGTGGTCGGGGAGTCCGGGAGCGGAAAATCGACCGTGGCCGCGGCAACCATCGGGTTGCTGCCGGCCGGCGGCCGTGTGCTTTCGGGTCGGATTCTACTGGGCGGCGAAGACGTGGTCGCCATGACCCCGGCACAGCTACGCCGAGTGCGCGGCAAACGCATTGCGCTCGTTCCGCAGGAGGCGATGAACGCTTTGAACCCGGTACAGACCATCGGCAGACAGATTGCGGAGGC
>JAHWKV010000115.1 GCA_019347725.1 Actinomycetota bacterium | reverse complement strand
TTGGCTATAGCGTCCGACAGGGTCGTCGCCGTATCTTGGGGTAAGCGGCCACTTTCTCGGGAGTGGGCCAGCCGGGAGTCCAAGAACTCCAGGCCGCGCAGGACGCGCTGCTCGGTCCGCCCTGTCAGGTCGCGGTAATCGCCCCGCAAGCTTTCGAGCGCTCCGAATAACGCCGATATCACGCCCTCTATGCGGGCAGTACGCTCCGTGGTGGCGTCCATCTGCCGGCGCATGCCGTCAAGGGCGTAGGCGAGCGAGGTGAGCCTGCCATCGAGATCTAAGCGGCTGTGCTCATCGGACGAAGTACTGGGAGCAAGGCCGCGCCCGGGTGGGCTGTCGTCGTTTGGCCCCTGAATCTCAACCATTGCTCCTCGGCTTTCCTCGACTGGCGCTTCAAACTCCAGGTAGCTGCGGCCGTACCGAATATATCGAAATAACCGGTGGCCTGGCCCGATCGACACCTCTTCCAAGAAATTGAATTGATGTCCGCGCAGCATAAGCGAGGAGACGATCTAGCTGTTGAGTTTTGGACTCCGGACGCCGGTGGTAAACTCCTATAGCCCGCGCCTTAAGTTCGGCGTGGAGTATTTCGGCCCTGTTTCGCTTACGGGGCAATAAGGAGTTTTTTTATTGGCTACTGTTACCGGCATCGGCTCTAAGAGCGACAAGATGCCCGAGAGCAACGACATCACGATTAACGATGTCGGCTCAGATATGGAAGACCTGATCAGGGCGATTGACGCCACGATCAAACCCTTTACCGACGGTGATCTGGTTACCGGCACCATCGTCAAGATCGATCCCGAGGAAGTGCTCGTCGACATCGGCTACAAATCCGAGGGGGTCATTCCCGTTCGGGAGCTCTCCCTGCGGCACGATGTCGACCCTTCTGAAGTAGTTTCGCTCGGCGAGGAGATCGAAGCCCTGGTTCTTCAAAAGGAGGACAAAGAAGGGCGCCTGATTCTCTCCAAGAAGCGGGCTACCTATGAGCGTGCTTGGGGCCGAATTGAGGAGCACAAGCGGGCCGGCCAGGTCGTCAAGGGCTCGGTTATCGAGGTCGTCAAGGGCGGCTTGATCGTCGACGTAGGACTGCGTGGATTCCTCCCCGCCTCCCTCGTGGAGTTGCGCCGGGTACGGGACCTGCAGCAGTTCGTCGGCCAGGAGCTCGAGTGCAAGATCATCGAGCTCGACAAGAACCGCAACAATGTCGTCCTGTCCCGTAGGGCCTACCTGGAGGAAGCCCACTTCGAGCAGCGCAAGGACTTTCTCGCCAACCTCAAGGTGGGGGAGCGGCGCACCGGAACGGTGTCGTCGGTCGTCAACTTCGGAGCGTTCGTAGATCTGGGTGGCGTGGACGGCCTGGTTCACGTGTCCGAGCTCTCCTGGCGCCATGTTGATCACCCCGGCGAGGTCGTGCAGGTCGGCCAGGAAATCGAGGTCGAGGTTCTCAGCGTGGAGCCGGACCGGGATCGCGTTTCCCTTTCGCTCAAGAACACTCAGGAAGACCCCTGGCAGGCATTTGCTCGGGAACACTCCACCGGCGACTGGGTAGACGGAACGATTACCAAGCTGGTTCCGTTCGGCGCCTTCATCAAGGTCGCCGACGGGATCGAAGGCCTGGCTCATATCTCGGAGCTATCCGAAGCTCACATAGAGCTGCCCGAGCAAGTGGTGCAGCTGGGCCAGGAGGTACTGGTACGGGTCATCGACGTGGACCTGGAGCGGCGCCGTATCAGCCTCTCGCTCAAGCAGGGCGGCAACGCCCAGCCGGCGGGTTCCGCCGGGGAGATTGAAGCGGAGGCGCCGCAGACCGAAGCCGGCACCACCTCCTTCCAAGAGGTCGAGCGACAGACTGAAGGCGAACGGGACTTCGAGCTGGAGTCCGAGCCACAGGCAGGGGAAGCGGGGGAACCCGCCGCCCCGGGCGCAGTGGCCGATGCTCCTGCGGCCGAGAAGAGCGCCGAGACTCTGGATGGAGAGATGCTCGACAGCGAGACTCGGAGCCTGGAAGACTCCCTCGAGAAGATCGTCGAGGGCATGAAGCGGAACCAGGCATAGCAGCCGCAGCTTGGTAACGTGATCGTCGGACTGACCGGAGGCATCGCCTCCGGGAAGTCCGCCGTCGCGGCAATGCTTGCCGAACGAGGCGCTCAGGTCGTGGACGCCGACCAGGTGGCTCGAGAGATCGTCCTACCCGGTGCACCTGCTTTCCAGGAGATAGTGGACCGGTTCGGTTTGCATGTGCTCAGTCCGGACGGCACGCTCGACCGGGCTAAGTTGGGCGTGGTTGTTTTTGGTGATGCCTCCGCCCGTGCCGATCTGGAAATGATTCTGCACCCTCGCATCTACGCGGCCCTGGCCGACCGGCTGAAGCGGATGGATGGACGGCGCATGCGGGTGGTGGAGGCCGCGCTTTTGGTCGAGACCCTCGACGAAGCCCGCCGCTGGCTGCAACTGCACGCGCTTGTCGTGGTCACCTGCTCCGAGTCGACTCAGCTGGCGAGGCTGCGTGCAAAAGGGCTTACGGCCGCACAAGCCGAACGCCGCATCCGGTCGCAAATGGCGACTGAGGAAAAGGCCGCTCAGGCCGACCACGTGCTGTACAACGACGGTTCGCTGGATGATTTGCGAGCGCAGGTATCCGTTCTGTGGGACCGGTTGGGCGCCCGCGACCACCGTTAGGGCGCGTCATCCCGGTAAGCTGGGCGTATGCCGACCTCCAAAGCCTGCCGGGCGGTGTTCTTCGACGTCGGAGAGACGTTGCTGGCGCCGCACCCGTCCTTCCCTGAGCTGTTCGGCAGAGTTTTGATTGAGCGCGGCTACGAGGTGGAGCCGGAGGTCGTGGGGGAGGTCTTTGCCCGAATGGCGCCCACGTTCGCCGAGGTCATCGATAAGCACGCCACCGAGCCCTGGACGGTTTCGCGCGAGAACTCACTGGCGTTTTGGGGCCGTATTTACCGTGCCGCTTTGGGGGACCTCGGAATCGAGGACTCCGACGGCGAGATTACCGAGGCCATGTATTCCAGGTTCACCCGGTACGAGTCCTACCGGCTCTTTCCCGACGTGCTGCCCGCCCTGGAGGCGGCGAAAGGGGCGGGCTTAACGGTTGGGTTGATATCCAACTTTGAAGAGTGGTTGGAGGGCCTGCTGACCCACATGGAGGTAGGCGAGCTGTTCGACCCCGTGGTGATCTCCGGAAAGGTGGGTATCGAGAAGCCCGACCCGGCTATTTTCAGGCTGGCTCTGGACCAGTCGGGCATTGCCGCCGCCGAGTCCGTTTACGTGGGTGACCACCCGCGCATTGACGTGGAGGGTGCAGAGGCGGTCGGGATGGGTGCGGTGCTCATTGATCGCAAAGATCGTCACACCGAGTTTCCGGGACGCCGGATCAGCACTCTCGACGAGTTGTTGCCCATTCTGAATCGAATGTACCGCCGGGAAGCTACTCCTTCTTGATGACCGCACCGCCGTAGCCGGGAATCGAGCGGTCTCGAGTGAACTCGGTGCGCTTCCAGGAGTCGGCATGGTCCATAATGTCGTCCCGCTTGGCCTGCACTGCGGCCAGCAGGGCATCAAGGTCGTTGTCCCGCAGACAGTCGGCTGCCTGTTCGCTGAGTCGGGATGTATGCATGAACCCCTCGGGGTCCTGCCGGTACCTGGTGATCTCATGCGGAGTCAGTGCGAGATAGCGAATGAAGTCGTCAATCTCCTGGGCTACCGCTCCTGGGATCCTCATTTGACCACCTGCTTTCTTCCGACCCTGTATGCGTATGCGACCGGGCAACTGTGGAGCGCCTAGGTGACTCTGCCGCGGCGTAGTCCCTTAGTATATTCTCCGCACCAAGGTTCTTCAGATCACGTACATCGATAGCGGCTTGCTAAGCTTGCTCACCGCGAAGTTCGTGGATCCTTCGAAGGTTTCGCCGTCTCGGGCGAGCCTGAGCTTCGATCCGTCGAGCGACTTAACGGTCAAGTTTCTCATCAGCTCGTGACGGTAAACTGCGGATTTGGCCAAGCTGCCGGTCAGCAAAGCGAAGATCAGGCGGGTGCGGGCCAAGGGCTGGTGGCCGTAGACGATCCGTACGTCCAAAACGCCGTCGTCCAGCCGTTCTCTCCAGCTGGGAGCGAAGCCGCGCGGGTGATACTGACAGTTGCCGATGAAGATCATCCAAATCGACCTCCGGCTGCCGTTGATCTCTAACTCTATAGGTTCGGAGTCTCTTAGCACCCGAATCAGCGCCACTACCAGCGCGGGCCATTTACCGATCCGGTCCTCCAACTCCTCGCGCGCATCGACCAACTCGGCGTAGCTGCCGAAGCTCGCCGTATTCAAAAAAAGCCGTCCGTCTATCACGCTCGCATCGACCGCTGCGGCCTTGCCTTGCTTGATGGAGTTGATGGTGTCCTCGGCTGTGGATATCCCCAGATCCCTCGCCAGGTGATTGAGCGTGCCGGCCGGTATCACGGCCAGCGGCAAGTTGTTAGCGAAGGCCTTTTCCGCCGCAGCGCTCACGGACCCGTCTCCGCCCACCACGCCTATGACCTCGGCGCCCGCCGCCTTGTCGAGAGCTGCGTCGAACTCCTCGGGAGCGTTGCAGATCAGCACGTCCGCCCGGGGTAGCTCCTCCCGGATCAGCTCATCAGGTGGCGATTCCAGGCGTGAACCGGCGGAGTTGTTGACGACAAAGGTAACCCCGTCCCCGTCAGGCCGCGGCCCCGGCTTCGCGGGTGTGCGGATTCGCCGTACCTCGGCGGGCGTGGCGTTGGCCACCGGCCAGACCCTCTTGAGGCCGTGGGCTACCACCGTGCCGGTGAGCGCTCCCGCCAGGACGTCGGTAGGGTAGTGCACTCCGGCGTAAACTCGCGAGACCCCGACTCCGGCGGCCATGACCGTCAGGGGTACGGCCGCCCGGGGCATCTCGAGCGAGGCGCCGGTGGCAAACGCGGCAGCAGAGGCTGAGT
>JAHWKV010000114.1 GCA_019347725.1 Actinomycetota bacterium | reverse complement strand
AGGCGCGGGATCCGCCGGCTGCGTCCTGGCTAGCCGCCTGAGCGAGGATCCGAGCGTTAACGTCCTGCTTCTGGAAGCAGGTCCCGTCGATGACAAGCTCGCGACCAAGATCCCGGCCGCGTTCCCCACAACCTTCAAGACCGACCTTGATTGGAATTACCAAACCGTCGCGCAAACCGGCCTGGAGGGACGCCAAATCTATTGGCCGAGGGGACGGCTCTTGGGCGGATGCTCGTCTATCAACGCTCAGGTCTATCTACGGGGTCACCGCGCCGACTTTGACGACTGGGTCCTTGCCGGCAACGAGGGCTGGGATTTCGAAGGCGTTGTTCCCTACTTTCGCAGAGCCGAAAGTAGGCTGGCGGGCGTCGCCGTCCCGGAAGCTCCGGATGCGCAGTTGCCCTTGCCTAAAACTACCGATCCCCACCGGCTGACCGGCGTCTTTCTACGGGCCTGCGAACAGACAGGCATACCGGTGGGCGGAGACCTAAACGTTGAGCTAGAGGGCGCGGCCAGACTGCAGGTAACCCAGAAGGACGGCCGGCGCTGGAGCGTAGCCGACGCCTACCTGAAACCGGCACTTGGCCGCCCGAACCTTCAGTTGATTACCGGCGTCCACGTCGCCAGGATCCTACTGGAAGGAAACCGAGCCGTGGGAGTGGAGTATCTGCGTGCCGGGGAGGGGATCGTCGCCAGAGCCCGCAAGGAGGTTATCCTCAGCGCCGGCACTATCAACTCCCCTCAGCTGCTCATGCTGTCGGGGATCGGGCCTGTCGATGGGCTCTCCCGGCATGGACTAAAACCGGTCGTAGATCTTCCGGGCGTCGGACAAAACCTGCAAGATCATCTTCTCGTGCCCGTATGGGCGGCCATTCGTGGGCCAGGCCTGCCGGCGATTGCAGCTTCCGTGTTCAACCTGGCCCGCTTCCTGCTCAGCTCGCGCGGCAAACTAACGTCGAATCGAAGCGAGGCTTGCGCCTTTATCAGGACCAAACCCGGCCTTCCCGCCCCAGATCTCGAGCTGCTTTTCTCCCCCCCGACACCAACACCCGTCTTCCCGACTCCTCGCAAAATCGCCGGCCGCCTCTGGAGACTACGCCGATATTTTGGTAAGGGACGCAAATCGGTGCGGCCACCCATGAACCGGCTGGTAAGCATCTCGGCAACCTTGATCAAGCCCGCCAGCACCGGATACCTACAGCTGGCTTCGCCGGACCCGCAAGACAAGCCGCTCATTCAGGCAAATTACCTGCGCGACGCTCAAGGTGAAGACATGCGACTGCTCATCGCAGGCATCGGAAGGGCTCAAGAGCTGTTCGGGTCGGATGCGTTCAGGAACCGCATCGGAGCCGAGCTGATTCCTGATGCGGACACCGAAGAGGAGCTGATTGAGTACGTAAAGGCCGCGGCGGGCACCCTGCAGCACCCGGTAGGAACCTGCAAGATGGGCACGGACGAGACGGCGGTGGTCGATCCCAGCCTTCGAGTGCACGGCGTCGAGGCGCTACGGGTAGTAGATGCGTCTGTCATACCGGTCATTCCGAGGGGACATATCAATGCGCCCACCATCATGATTGCCGAGCGGGCAGCCGAATTAATCCAGGCAGACGCAACTCTTGCCGGCTCAGAGTCCCCTCAGACTGCTTAAAGACCGAACCGTGCCGGCAGCCGAGCATCCAGTGGGCGACATCTGCGTCACCTTGGTTCCGGCGAGTGAAGCTTCCCACCTGGCTCAACCGTGGCAAGAGCTGGAGAAATACCGCGACGGCGGACTTAAATCCGGGTGGCTTTGGACAAGAGCGTGGTTAGAGCACTACGGCAACGCCGTGTCCCACCAATTCGTGATCGCCGAGAAAGCAGGGAAGCTGGCCGGCTTAGCTCTGCTGACGGAGCGGCGTACGCGCAAAGTGGGCATCGGCATCCGCCGGCTCAACTTGGGCTTTATTTCGGACAGACCAAGCCTGGGCGAGTACTCGCGCCTGCTGGTGGCGCCCGAAGCACGGGAGGAGTTTGCCGCCGGGATACTTGAATTGCTTCGGCAGGACCCGACCTGGTGCTCTTTTAAGCTAAATGGCCTTCCCCTGGACGAGGCCGGACCCTTCTTGCGGGCCGAATCCAGTTTCCAAGTTCACCATGAACCGTGCCGGATAGTGGATTTGGCGGCCGCTTGCCAAACCGGTCGCGTCATCGACATTCTTAATCCGGGCGCCGCCGCTCGGATTAGGCGGAGCCTGCGCCTTTTCGGTCCGCTGGATGTGAAGTGGGGGGTGAATGAGAAAGCCGCACTCGACATCCTCGACGAGCTCATCGAACTTCATCAGTCCCGCTGGCGACGTGTGGGCCAACCCGGCACTTTTGGCAACCCCCGCGCCGTCGCCTTCCATCGCGACGTTGCGCCGCAACTGGCTACAAGAGGAGAAGCACTGCTTCTACGGGTCCGTGACGCCCGGCAAACCATCGGCTGCCTGTACGCCCTTATCGATAAGGGCCGTGCCTTGTCCTACCTGAGCGGTTTGGCACCTTTTGAAGACAATCGCCTCAAACCGGGAATGGTTCTGGACCTTACCTGCATGCAGGAGTGCATGAAGCTGGGGTTGAGTGAATACGATTTCCTGGCGTCGGACAGCCGGTACAAGAAGGAAATGTCCACCGCCAGCCGCGACATCATCTTTGCCAAGCTCGCGTCACCCCGGCTTAGATGGCGACCGGTGCACGCCGCCTCTGCTCTCAGGAGCTATCGGAGGAGTAAAGGACGCAGTTCTACTTATTGATTTCCATCAACGTCGACTCTGCTGTGCCCAGACGTTTAGTATTAGCCTGAAATCTATGTAATCGGTCCAGTGAGGCTGACCGTCTTAAGGGGATCCAAATATGGACAGGCGTTCAAGCAACAAACGGAATGAATATCCGCAACCGCTCCCCTACTCGAAGCCCGAAATCGAGCGGCGGATCGCTCTCACGGCTCTAATGGGCGTCCAGGTGTCTCCTCCGCCTCTAGAATCTGACCGGAATCTCAAAGATGACGTCCGGCCAGTTATATGGGAGCGGGATGAGTGCCGGCAGCCACTGCCTTACTCGAAGCCCGAAATCGAGAGGCGGATCACTCTCACAGCCCTATTGGGCGAAGTCGGTCAGTCCCCGCTTCCGATATCGGACCGTTACCTCAAAGCTAACGTCGTCCCGACAACCTGGGGAAAGTAAGCCTATTTCGCGTGATTCGACGGACCACCTTAGAGAGGTCTTCACTATGGACGAGCATTCACCGCCTGCAGATCAACCCCAATCACGCGAGCCTAGTGAGCCACGGATCTATGAGAAACCTGAGATTGAACAACGGGTCGCGCTCACTGCGTTACTAGGACTAGAAAGCCAGTTTTCGTTCTAGCTGCGTAGCGTAAATGGCGGATCGCAAGCGACTGCGACAGGCGCTTCTTCTGTGTGTAAGAGAACACGACTGGAGCCGGGCTCCCGACGGCCTGGAAGATTTGCTGGACCCCCCCACTCTTACCCGACTGATCGAACAGGGCCGTCGCCACCAGGTCTCTAGCTTCGTCTACCTGAGCCTGCGCAACCTCGACACGGTGGATGGGCAGACTCTGACAGCGCTTGAAGCCGAATATTTGGCCGGCTTGGCGACGCAGCTTAAGATCTGCGCCGACCTGGCCGCCGCCGCATCTGCACTTAAAAGCAGCGGCATATCCTTTTTGGTGCTGAAAGGTCCTGCGCTGGCGGAACTGGTTTACGACCGAGCAGATCTAAGAACGTACACAGACCTGGATCTACTGGTGCACCCACGGGACTTCAAGGTTGCCTATGAGGCTCTTGAGGCGATGAATCAAGGTGCGTCGCTACCGTCCATCAACTGGGGTCTACTCGGACGGTTGCAGGCGGGCCAGTTGTCGACAGCACTTCCGGGCAACTCAGTCTGCGACCTGCACTGGCACCTATTGAGTCTTCGCGGACTTCGGGAGTCGAGCAACATTTGGACCGAGGAGCTGTTTGAACGCTCTCAACCCGTAAACCTGAAGGGCACAGCCACATCCACTTTGGCGGCCGAAGACCAGTTGCTGCACAGCTGCCTACATGCAAGCACATCCGGATCGATACGGCTCAAGTGGGTTAAAGACATCGAGCGTTGCGCCGCATACAAGGACATCGACTGGCCCACGGTCGTCGAGCGGGCTAAGCAGTGGAAGGTAAGCGCCCGAGTGGGGGCTTCCCTTTATTTCGCTGCATCCACAATCGGGGTCGAGTTGCCGGAGGGAGTAGTCCGGTCCTTGGTACAGTCCCGGTTCGGCCGCGCTGCCGACAGCCTGGTGGCCGATCGATGGACGGCAAAGACACGGGCCTCCGTCTTTGCACCCTCGGTTTTTTGGATGCGTACTCGCGGTTCCTCGCCCCGCGCTACGCTCCGCACGGCGGGCTCCTACCTGCGCCGCAAATCCCTGACGGTAGGGGCAAGCTTCAACCCGGGGTCAAATTGGTCACAACACGCCGACAAAAGAGGTTCGTTTTTTGACCTTGTCGCCGCGCAGGACCGCCCAAGAGCCCCGCAATCGGAAGAGTTCACTTAACCCGGCGCGCCGATCTGTATATTCTTCGAGCCAACGCGCGGCCAATGATCAAAACTTCCCGTAGGAGACCGCGGGTCCAACGATCTAAGGCCCCCAGCGATCGATGCCCTGCCGGGTGCGCTACCGCTTCAACCCTTCCCACCAATCGCGATACGGGCACGGGTCGGTCCGATCGTTTTTCGTCGTCACCGCAAAACCGGAACTCTGCGCCGCGGCGGCCGCAACACCGGTGAATGATGATCTGGGAGTCTTCGTTGCAAAATGCCCACACCTCCCCCCAACGAGGCTCGCCTGAGCGGCTCACGCGCACGGATGCTCCCGGTAGGATTGTTGAGCCCATGGACGATCCCGAAGCCTCCAGCCACAGCGGCTCAGACCCCGCAGCTTTCTGCCGAAGAGCTTCTGCTAGCAATTCCGGGCGCATCGTAGACATCGCAGACATTCCAATCT
>JAHWKV010000113.1 GCA_019347725.1 Actinomycetota bacterium | reverse complement strand
CTTCCGATCTAAAAGAGATCGAACGCGCAATGGGTGTCGGGCAGTTGGTCTCGTACACGGTGAAGCCGAATTTCAAAGCTTTGGGACCCCGGTTCGGTCCCCGCGTCAGATCCGTGGCCGACGCGATCACCGCCTCGGACCCCAAGGAGATCGTCGATGCACTCGAGTCCGACGGCGTCGTGCACATCGACGGCAGCACTTTGGAGCCGATGATCACGTACGGAACGAATCCGGGCATGGGGATGGCCATTACCGGCGTCGTGCCCGATCCCGACCGCCTCGCCGACCGGGGCGAGCGGGAAAGCGCGCATCGAGCGCTCCAGTACATGGGGCTGACACCGGGACGTCCGCTCGCCGGCACGCCGGTGGATCCACAGGTGGCGGCGAAACTCCGCGTTCTCGCTCAGATGAAGCATGGGCTGAGCTCGATCGACGGCCGTACAGTACCGGGTATGAACTCGGGGCCGGGGACGGCCAAGGACAAAGGTCGCCTGCTCGACACCGAGATCATCGCCATCTACTGGTGACAGAGGATTGCCGTCTGCTGCACCGGGGGAAGCAGCTAAACCCTTTGGGGCCGATCCGCACGCCGACGCATGCTGGCGATGGCGTTCGCATGGAACGGTCACTTCACTATCAGCGCAGGTTCCGGTGCTGCGTCGTCCCGACCGACGTCGAAAGCCATCGACGCTGACTTAGCTCACCGCAGTTGAGGCGATCAACCCGTCGAACTCGCGATGTATCAGGCGGGTTGGTATCGGCAGTTTCTGTTCGACCGCCACGAACGGAGCGTTAGGGTCCCACCACTCGGATTTCCCTGTGAGGTCCCACAACTCAGATTTCCCTGATCCGGTCCGCATGCAGTCCGTCCATTGCCGAAAAACGCTGCGAAGCGATGAGAAGGTGAAATCCTCGTGCGATGCGGAATCCGCCGAATTCACGCAGAATACAGCCCATTTCTGCAGGCCAGACGCAATTTTCTATCTTTTCGAAGGCGCCCGGACGCTTTGACACGGAAGAGGTCAGGGAATACTGGGACTCGTCTTGTTGACGTGACGATTCCGGCGTAAGTTGCTTTTCGCACGCCCTGCTTCGCCCGGCCGCTCGCGCGTCTAGAAGCTCGCTAGAAGAGCCGGCCGTCCGTTCTTTCGGGTGCCGGACCCGTTATCACGCCTAGCCTCTTGGTCGCCCGGGTCGCACCTATGAGCACCAGAGACGCTTCCCACGGAACGCTTGTGTCTAGGCGCTCGGGGCGGAACAGCACTACATTGTCGAACTCCAGCCCTTTGGCCTCGAGGGCCGTCAGCACCTCGACCTTCCCGCTGGGTGTCCGGACCGCCTCCAGGTGGGCTTCGTCGACCACGATGAAACAGCCTGATCCGGGCTGATCGTCCAGCCACTGTGCTGCCTCCCTGATTGCTCGACCGGGATCGTCCCCCAAGGCGAAAAACACCGGTTCTTCTCCCTCGCGTATTGAGCGCAGCCCTCCTAAGTTCAGGCCCGACGCCTCGGCCGCGTACTGCATGATCTGCCGGGGCGTGCGGTAGTTGATCGCCAGGGTGAACCGCTGGGTGCGCCGGGCGGGCAGCGTCCGGGCGATCGCCGCCTCCAGTTCGTCGGGTGAGGACAGGGTGGCCTGCCGGGGGTCGGCGACCACGGTCCAGGTGGCGTCCGGACCCCTGCGGGCCAGCATCCGCCACTGCATCGGAGACAGGTCCTGGGCCTCGTCCACCACGATGTGGCCGAAGTCGGAGTTCTCCGGCGACTCCGTTATCGCCGTTTCGAGGCGGTCCCTGGATTCGGCGAACTGCTCGTATTCGGCGAAGTCCTCGTCCTTGACCCGGCGCGGTGGCCGGGAGCCCAGCAGCCAGTCCAGTTCGTCGATCAGGGGCACGTCACCTACGTGAATGCTGGGATCGGCTGCCATGTGGTCGGCCACCAGGCGGCAGTCCGGCTCGGGGAAATGCTTGCGCAGACACTTGAGCAGCAGGTCCGGCTTCTTGCCCATCTCGTTCAACGCGTCCGCCGGCTTGCGGTGGGGGAGCAGGACCTCGACGGCGTCGACTACCGCAGTTTCGTCGGCAAACTCCCGGGCCAGTGCCTTGGCCTCTCCGGCGGGTGGGCGAGATTGGCCCGAGCGCAGTAGGACTTTGCGGCTGAGCGCTCGGACGATTTGCATGCCGGCTTTGTTGAAGTCGTTGGCGGCAGAGCCGAGCACGCTGCTTCTCAGCTCTTCGAGCTCCCGGGCGTCAAAGCGCATCAGGTGCCCGGCGTGGGTCAGGGTCAGCCGCTTGGGCGCCGGAGGGTAGCTGGCGATCAAAAACGCCTTCAGGACCTTGGCCATGGCCGGGCGACCCTTAATGCGGGCTACGGCAAGCGGTTCCCGACCGGTAGCCACCGCACCGTCGACCAGGTCGTAGACCGATCGGATGGTCACCGCTGTCTCGCCCAACGAGGGCAGTACCCGGCTGATGTAGCGGCTAAAACGGGTGCCGGGCCCCACCACCAACACGCCGCGCCGCTCCAGCTCGGCGGAACGCTCGTACATGAGGTAGGCGGTACGGTGCAGAGCAACCACCGACTTTCCGGTTCCGGGCCCGCCGGTCAGTACCACGCTGGCTTTGGGGTCGGCCCGGATGATCTCGTCCTGCTCGGCCTGGATCGTGGCGACGATGTCCTGCATGAACTGCCCACGCTCGGCGGCCAGGGCGTGCAGCAGGGCCCCCTCGCCGGCTACCATCGACAGGCCTTCGGCCTCCTCGGAGATGAGCAGATCGTCGTTGATGTCGATCACCCGGTGGGCCTGGGTAACCAGGGTGCGGCGCCGGATCACCCCATGGGGAGCCGCGGCCGTGGCCCGGTAGAAGGTCGAGCCGACCGGGGCCCGCCAGTCGATCAGGATCCGGTGTCGCTCGTCGTCACCCAGCCCTATGCGCCCCACGTAGGCCGGCTCTTTCTCGTTAACGCGGTCCAGTCGCCCGAAAACGAGCTGATGCTCGCTGGCCGAGACGGCCTGCAGGAGCTTGCGGGAGTAGCTGGCAAAGACTTCGCGCTCGAAGACCGATTGCGGGGTGCTGGTCGAGAGCGCCTCGGACTCCTCCAGATGGGACTTGGCGCGCAGCCGCAGCTCCTCGAGGCGCTCATAGCAAAGGTCGACGCGCTGCTGCTCTTGTTGGAGCTCGGCGTCGTACTCGGAGCTTGAATCTTGGTTGATAGGAAGGATCCTTCCGGTAAAGCCGTGACGCTTTGGCGAGCCAGCGCCCCGACCGGTCCTACCAGGAGTAGGTCTGTTTGTTGACCGCCAGGTAGGTGAAGATCTCCGTGGAGCGCACCCCTTCGATGGTGCGGATCCGGTCGTTGACCAGGTCGTACAAAGAGTGCATGTCGGTGCAGACTATCTCGACCAGCAGGTCGAAGCGGCCCGCGGTGGTCACCACGTACTCCACCTCGTGGATGTCGCTCAATGCGTCGGCGATGGGTTTGACGGTTCCCTCGGCCATGATTCCGATCATGGCCTGTACGTACAGGCCGAGCGTGGTGGGGTCGGCCACCGCCACAACCTGTATAACCCCGGCGTCCAGCAGCCTCTGTACCCGTTGCCGGGCCGCGGCCTGGGAGAGGCCGACGGCGGGTCCCAGCTTGGAATAGGGCATCCGGCCGTCCACTTGGAGGTTGCGGATGATCTCCCGGTCAACCTCATCGAGCTCGATGTTGTTGTCTAGGGAGTTCAAATCGAGGAGCAGCGATGGCGCCTGGTGTAATACAGCTCGGAAAACCTCCTCGCTTGCCACTGTCGGTTGTTGCAGATTTTGTCGGACGTTGAAGACTCTATTCGATCAGGCGGCGTGCGGCGGCCGCTGGCGGAACTTGCGCCAAGCCTCGACCAGCGCCTGGCGTATGACGGCGGTCATCTGAGCGAACTCCTCCGGCCCCGCGGTCAGCGGCGGTGCGAGCTGAATGACCGGGTCACCCCGGTTGTCCGCCCGGCAGATCAACCCCAGCTCCAGCATGCGCTTGGGCAGGAACTTCTTGGTCAGCCACTCCGCCTCTTCGGCGGTGAAGGCCTCGCCGCCCTTGGTCAGCTCGACGGCCCAGAAGTAACCCATGCCCCGGACATCGGCCACTATGGGCAGATCTCTCAGCGTGTCGAGCTGGGCCTGGAACTCGCCCTCGAAGGTTCGCACCCTGTCCGGAAGGCCCTCGGCTTCCATCAGGTCGATGTTGGCCAGGGCGGCTGCGCAGCTGACCGGGTGCCCGCCGAACGTGAAGCCGTGCAGGAAAGTTGCACCGGTAGCCGCAAACGGCTCGGCGATTCGATCGCTGATAAGCACGCCGCCGAGCGGCGCGTACCCGGAGGTGGCGCCCTTGGCGAAGGCGATCATGTCCGGCTGGAAGCCGAGCCGGCTGGCGCCGAACCAGTCGCCCAGGCGTCCGAAACCGGTAAGCACTTCATCGGAGATCAGCAGGATGCCGTAGCGGTCGCAGATCTCGCGTACCCGCGTGAAGTAGGCGGGCGGAGCGGTGAAGCAGCCGCCGGCATTTTGTACCGGTTCGATGACCACCGCGGCCACCGAATCCGGGCCTTCGGCCAGGATTGCGGTCTCGATGTCGTCAGCACAGGCCAGGCTGCAGGCAGCCTCTCCGGCACACATCGTGCAGTGCATGCGGTTGGTGTTGGCTGCGTGGCAGGTTTGGTCGCTGATCATCGGCAGGTACGGCTTGCGGATGGCCTCGTGACCCGTGATGGCCAGGGCCCCCAGCGAGGTGCCGTGGTAGGAGAGCTTGCGCGCTATGACCTTGTGCCGCTCGGGCTGGCCGATCTGCAGGTAGTACTGGCGGGCCAGCTTCCAGGCCGACTCGATGGCCTCGCTGCCGCCGGAGACAAAGAAGACGCGGTTGAGGTCGCCGGGCGCCAGGCCGGCCAGACGCTCGGCCAGGGCGACGCCGGCTGGGTGAACAGAGCCGAACATCGGGTAGTACGCCAGAGTCTCAGCCTGCTTGGCCATTGCTTGAACGATTTCCTGGCGTCCGTGTCCGACCTGAACTACAAACAGGCTGGCCAATCCATCCAGGTAGCGGTTGCCGGAGCTGTCCCAGACATAG
>JAHWKV010000112.1 GCA_019347725.1 Actinomycetota bacterium | reverse complement strand
GGATGAGCTCCCCGGGCTGCTGCGTGATGGTGGCGCTGATGCTGGTTGGGCCATTGCGGGCCCGAGCAAATCCGGCGTTCGTACCCTCGGATGTGCCGTCTTCGAAGACGACGTTGTGGCCTGAACATTCCTCGATGGAGTCGCAGAACCCGTCCCGGTAGACCCATTCGACGGTGCTGCCGGCCGGCGAGGAACGCCTGGTGAGGGTGCGCACGTTGCGGTCGCGGGCTTGCAGCTGTTCGGCAATGGCGCGGCCCGAGTAGCTAAAGGCTCCGGTGACCATGTCGGTGTGGGCGCTCATTTAGGTGTTCTCCTCCTCGAGGGTCGCAAAGTTGGCTAGAAAGCCAAGCGCCGGAGCCAACCGGGAGGCGTGGTCGAACAAGCGGTCCGCCGGCGACTCTTCCGGGTCCAGCTGGTGGAGCAGATCCACGCCCAGGTAGAAGGCCACTATCCCCAGCGCCACGTCCTTGGCCGGAATGAGGGTCTCCAGAGAGGTTCCCCGGGTAACCTTTTCGATCGACCGTGTCGTGTACTCCACCCACGGCCGCAGGCGCTTGATGACCTCGGGGCCGAGAGCCTTGTGCTGCAGGCTGCCGGCGATCAGCTCGGATAGGACGGTGACGTGGCCGGCCTCAAGATCCTCCCGGTAGATGTCTCTGGCCAGCTGCACCAGGTCCTCGATGGTCTCGGTTTTTTCCAGCAACGCCTCGTAGCGCTGCATCCGCCGGGCGCTGGTCTCGTCGAGAGCCGCCAGCAGCAGGTTGGTGATGTCGCCGAAGTGGTAGTAGATAAGCGCCGGGTTGGCGCCCGCCCGCCCGGCTATTCCCCGCGCGGTGGTGCCTGCATACCCATCCTGCTTGAGGGTCTCCAAAGCTGCATCCACCAGCCGCTGCTTCGTAGGGGTCACCTGTGATCCTTATTAAACAAACGTTTTGAACACTTGTTTAAATGGTACTACCTTCGTGCTCAACCCTCCAGCGGCTTTGTCACCCCGACCTGGCAAAATGTCCATACAGGACAGGAGGTGGCCAATGCGCATCCAATCAGGTCAGTTGATCCCTCTGGGCTACGGCAAGTACGTCCGCTCCGACGAGATCGTCGCCGTGGACCCGCTGGCGGAGGGCCGGGGGCCCGGACGACGGACGTTGGTCTGGGTTAGAGGACTGCCCGATCCCTTGGTCGCCTCCCGCTCCGAGGGAGCGATTACCGACGACCTGGTTACTCCCGCCGAGGAGGCGGCCCGCATGCAGCAGCTAAGGGCCACCCTGTCCAAGCTAACCAAGGCTCTAGAACAGATGCCGCCGATGCTGCGCCGGCTGATGCAGGAGGACACCAAGGTAGACGTGGGCAGCCTGGTGGAGGAGAGCCGGCGGGTGCTGGGATGAAGCGCACTTGTGGGCCGGGCTACCCACCGCTTTTTCATTCGGGCGGCACAACCTTAAGGACGACAATCGCTATGTCGTCGCGGGCGTATCCGGATTGGAACTCCAGCACCTCCTCGAGCAATCCCGCTGTGATGGCTTTCGGCGACGGCATGTACTTTCTTATGCAGGCTTGAAGGCGGTCCTCTCCGAACTGATCTGACTCGCCACGAGCCTCGGTGACCCCATCCGTGTAGAGGACCAGCAGGTCATCGTTTTGCAGCCGAGTCGTCTTGTCCATCAAAGAAGGGTCCGCCATGACGCCGAGGACGGTACCGTGCGTACCTAAGGCGCGGGGCGATTGGTTTGCACGGGCCAGATAAGGCAGTGGATGCCCCCCCGAACACGCGGTGGCCTCCCATCCGTTCGAGGTCCGACAAAGCACTATTAGGGCTACCGAGCAAAAGCCACTTTTATCGGCCAGCAAAGCTTCGTTTAGCAGGTCAAGCATTGCTGAGGGACGGGTTTCCCGCACTGCCGCCGCCCGAATGGTGTGGCGGGCAAGCGCAGTGACTGTAGCCGCCTCGACGCCTTTGCCGCGCACGTCTCCCACGGCGACGACGCAATCGTTTGGGCCGATCTCAAACACATCGTAGAAATCGCCCCCGACCTCGGTGCCGTCGCCGGCCGGGCGGTATTGGGCGGACAGCTCCAGCCCGTCGATATCCGGCGGTCGGTGAGGAATGAGCGTCTGCTGTAGCGTCTGGGCCAGTGAAGAGGCCCGCCTTTCCGATATTTCGGCCCGCTGTTTGGCCCTTAGCAGCTCCCGCTCGTACTCGCGACGTCCGGTGGCTTCAAAAACTGCTACCCGGACCGTCCGGGGCGCGCCCGTGTCGTCACGTTCCAAGTTCGCATTGACCAGCACCGGCAACCGGCTCCCGTCGGGCTTTACGATGTCGAGGGCGATCTCCCGTGCGCGTCCGGCCATCTGCAGCATGGGGGCGTAGTGGGTCTCGTGATAAATCCTGCCACCCGCCGTAAGCAGATCGGCGAACGAGGCGCGGTCGACCAGGTCGGCACGCTCGTAACCGGTTAGGGACAGAAAGGTCTGGTTTACCTTGGCGATCTTGCCGTCCGGCCGGGTACACAGATAGCCGCACGGTGCCTGCTCATAGAGATTTTCCGCAGAATCGTCTACGGGTGGTTGTTCGACCTCGACCACGGCGACCTCACCGCGCCCGGTGAGCCCAGAATTTTTGCGCCTTACTCACGCAAAAAGGCATCGATGGCCCGAGTCGTCGCCTCCGGCGCGCTCAAATTGGGACAGTGTCCTGTGGCGTCGAGCACGACGTAGGCGGAGTTCGGCAGAGTCGCGTGCACGTACTCCCCTACGGAAACCGGTGCAATCGCGTCCTTGCTGCACTGCAACACCAGGCAAGGCGCGGCGACGTGGGGCAGGTCGGCACGATTGTCCGATAGGAAGGTCACCTCCGCGAATTGGCGAGCAATTTTCGGGTCGGCGCGGCAAAAGCTCGCTTCCAGCTCCTCGCTCAGCTCCGGGCGGTCCGCATTTGCCATTATCACCGGGGCCATTGCGGACGACCAGCCCAGATAGTTGCTCTCCAGCGATTCGAGCAGCTCGTCGATGTCCTGTTCGCTAAAGCCCCCCACGTAGGTGCCATCGTCGATATATCTCGGAGATGGGCATACTAAGACCAGCCGGGCGAACCTCTCGGGCTGTTTGATTGCGGCCAGCGCGCCGATCATCGCGGCCACCGAGTGCCCCACGAAGATGACCTCTTGGAGATCCAGCGCCTCGCAAATCTCAAGAACATCCTGGGCGTAGCCGTCCAGCGTGCTGTATTTATCCGGATCGTACGCGGACGGATCAGAACCTCCGTAACCGACCCAGTCGAAGAGCGCTACCTGGAAGCGGCTCTCAAAGTGTGGCGCCACGTAGCGCCACATTTGCTGGGAACAGCCGAACCCATGTGCGAAGAGGATCGGTTGTGAGTCATCCAGGCCGGTGACCTTAACGTCGTGACGCTTGATGGGATCCATATGGCTAAGTATCCCACCCGTTTCAATCTTGAGGTGCGGGTGGAGGATGGGCCCTGCTTGTCTGAACGCAGAAAGGCATAGATCGGGTCACTGCAGGAAACGGTACTTAGTATGTCTCCGGCTAATTCCTTTACCTCGCCCGGCTTAGCGCGGACCGATGAAAGCGGCGCGTCTGGTCATCCTCGGCGCCTCCGGTGACCTCACCGGGCGTTACCTTTTGGGTGCGCTGGCCGAGCTGGTCCAGGCCGAGTTGCTTCCGCCCGACCTGGACATCGTGGGCGTGGGCTGAGGCGACTGGGACGAGGCAAAGTTTCGTAACCATGCTTGGGAGCGCCTTGAGCGCCACGCCGGGGATCTGCCTCATGCGGTGCGGGCCGAACTCGTGAGCAGGCTTAGCTTTGTTCAAGGCGATGTCGGCGATGCCGAGGCGCTGCACAGAGCCGTCTCCGGAGCCGGCGGTCCCGTCCTGGTCTACCTGGCTCTGCCCCCATTCGTGTTCGCACCAGCCATCACCGCTTTGACCGCGGCCGGTCTTCCCGAAGGCAGCGGCGTGGTAGTCGAAAAGCCCTTCGGCACCGACTTGAAATCCGCTCGAGTTGAACGCTCTGCAGGCCCGGCACTTTCCCGAATCGGCCGTGTTCCGCATCGATCACTTCCTGGGCATGCAGACGGTGCAGAACCTGCTCGGCCTGCGCTTTGCCAACCGCCTCTTCGAGCATCTTTGGTGCGCCGATCACATCCAGCGGGTGGACATCGTGTGGGACGAGACGGTGACGCTCGAGGGGCGCACCGGCTACTACGACTCCACCGGGGCACTACGGGACATGATCCAAAACCACCTGCTCCAGCTGCTTTGCTTCGTTGCCATGGGCCGTCCCAAGGCTCCGGGGGAGGCAGCACTGCGCGGCGCCAAGGTGGAGATGCTGCGCGCGGTGCGCGAACTGGACGTCGCACAGGTGCGGGAGCACACGGTGCGGGGCAGGTACACCGCCGGAGACCTCGCCGATGGGCCCGTCCCCGATTACATCGCCGAGCCCGGTGTCGATCCCGACCGAGCGACCGAGACCTTCGCCGAAGTAGCCCTGGTTATCGACAATGACCGCTGGCGCGGGATACCCTTCCACCTGCGTACCGGCAAGGCGCTGGGCCGCGACCGTCGCCTGGTCAAGGTGCAATTCCGGCCGGTCGACCGCCTTCCCTTCGGACAAGCGGAGGAGCCAGGGCCCAACGTGCTTACGATGACCATGGATCCCGACCGGCTCACCATTGACATCGCCCTCAACGGCGCCGGAGATCCCTTCTGTCTCGATCCCCAGCGCATTGAGCTGGACCTGGCCCCGCAGGAGTTATCGGCTTACGCCCGGCTCCTTGTCGACGCGCTCGAAGGTGATCCCGCGCTCGCCACCCGTGGCGACGAGGCGGAGGAAGCATGGCGCATCGTCGAGCCTATCGTCGACGCATGGGAGCGCGGCCGCTGATCCGCCGGCTTACCGGACCCTGCGAGCCAGGAAGTAGCGACCGTCTCCCGCGTCGCCGATCCCGATCGGCTCGAGGCCCCGCCCGCGGCACGCCCGAGCCAGCACCGCCTCCGGCGTGTAGTAGGGCGTGTGGGGCCCGAGGCTGCTGGCGACCACCAGATGGCCGCCGGGCCGAAGCACGCGCGCCACCTCCGCGAGGAAGACGGGCA
>JAHWKV010000111.1 GCA_019347725.1 Actinomycetota bacterium | reverse complement strand
GGGCAACTCCCTAGGCGAGTTCCTGGACCTGGTCGAGGAGCTGCGGGGCTCGGAATCCTCCGCCTACACTGCGCGGGACATACCGATCTTCACCTGCGTCAATCTTCCCCTGGCCCAGATTCTCAATCAGCTGGACGGCCGAAACTAACCGTGGTGGCCGGTGCAGGCGCGATCTGCCTATGAGCGCAGCTGTCGAGGCTCGGGACCTGGTAAAGACCTATCGCAAGTCCGGACGCGGCATCCACGGACTGGACCTCGAGGTTCCAGAGGGCACCGTATTCGGCCTGTTGGGGCCAAACGGCGCCGGAAAGACCACCTTTGTGAAGTGCCTGCTGGGGCTGCTGGCGCCGAACACAGGTTCGCTGGAGATCTTCGGCTCGCCGGTCAACCGCGCGGGGGCCAGGGTCGGTGTCGGCTTCGTCCCCGAGTCGCCCCGCTTCGGCGACTACCTCTCCGCCGAGGAGGTGATGAGGATTCACGCTCGCCTCATCGGTATACCCTCAAGCGAGATCAACTCGGCCACCTCCGAGCGCCTGGAGGCGGCCGACCTCGCCGACGCCCCTAAACGGGTCAAGTCGTACTCGAAGGGAATGGTGCGACGGCTCGCGCTTGCCCAAGGTCTCCTCGGCGATCCACGGATGCTCATTTTGGATGAACCCGCGGCCGATTTGGATCCGATCGGCCGGCGAGCCGTGCGCAATCAGATCGTCGAGGCGCGCGAGCGCGGCGCCACAGTGATCCTCAACTCACACCTGCTGTCGGAGGTCGAACGCTCATGCGATCACGTGGCGATCATCCACAAGGGGCGGCTGCTGGCAACGGGCACCATGCCGGAGTTGGTCCCGGAGGGCAAGGATCTGGAAACCGTTTTTGTCGACCTGATCGAGGCGCAGTCATGAAGGCGATTCTTACTATCGCCTCCGCCGCCATCCTGGAGCACCGTCGCCGTAAGCTCATCGGCTTCTTTGTCCTCATCACGCTGGTGATTGTCGCCGGCCTCGTTTATCTAAGCCTGGACACCGACCTTGGCGCCAGTCTGATGAACGCCGCCGTCGGGATGGCGACAATAGCGTCGGTAGGGTTGTTGCCGGCTTTGACGGTTCTGGCCGCCATAGCCGTATCGATGAACAACGTCGGCCGCCCGTTCGCCGACGGCGAGGCCGCGCTGATTCTCGCTCGGCCGGTGGCTCGCTGGCAATTCATTCTCGGACGCCTGCTGGGCAGCGTCGGCGTGATCGTCGGACTCTGTGCGCTGATGGCGCTTCTGGCTGCCGGGGTGGGCCTTATCGACCGGTCCGGAGTCGACCCCGACGTCTTCGGCCATTGGGCCGTCACCGCGTTCAACCTGAGCCTGCTGGCGGCCATCGTGACCTTTATGTCGACTCTGCTGGGCAACCCACTGATTGCGGCCTTCTCCGGATATTTGCTGTACGCGGCCGCCACGCCGGTCTCCGCCCTCTACCTTCTCGTCGCGAACGGCAACATTTCAGGCGCCCCGAGCGCGGTCATTACAGCCGCGTGGTTCATAACCCCCAAGAAGCTGCTCTCACCGCTTAGGCACTCGGGGGCCGAAGGCCCGGAGATGAGCTCAATCGTCGACGGCGCCCTTCAGATGGATAACTGGGCCCGGCTCGGGTGGGGCCTGGCGTACACTGCCGTGGTCGTCACCGCCAGCTTCCTGATAGCCGAGCGCAAAGACGCCGGTTAAAGCCAAACACAACCTTGCGCCGGTGAAGGTTAGAATCGGTAAGCCGGGAAAACCTGATCCACAGTATTGAAGCTGCTAAGCGAAGGAGAACCCGATGCCAAAAGCGATCTGGAAGGGCGCCATCACCTTCGGCCTGATCACAATTCCGGTCGGCCTCTACTCGGCTATCGAGGAAAAGTCCTTTCGATTCAACCAGCTCCACGACAAGGACAAGGGCCGGATCAGGTACAAACGTACGTGCAGCGCTTGCGGCGAGGAGGTTTCCTACGACGAGATCGTAAAAGGGTACGAGTTCGAAAAGGGCAATTACGCCGTTTTCACCGAAGAAGAGCTTCAGCAGATTCCGGCAGACAGCGTCAAAGCTATCGACGTCGTTGCGTTTGTACCACTGGAGGAGATCGATCCCGTCTACTTCCAAAAACCCTATTACCTCGCCCCCGAACCCACAGGACTGAAGGCCTACAAGCTTCTGGAGCAGGCCATGACCGACTCCGGCCGTATCGGTATCGCCAAGATAACTCTGCGGGACAAGGAGCACCTGGCAACCCTGCGAGCGCGTGACGGCGTGTTCATTCTCGAGACAATGCACTGGCCGGACGAGATTCGGCAGCCGGAGTTTGAAGAGCTGTCCAAGAATCCGGAGATCCGCAAGCAAGAGCTGGACATGGCCAGGAACCTCATAGAGAACTTGAGCGACTCTTTCAACCCCGAGTCGTTCGTAGACAACTATCGAGAACGGCTGGCCGCAGCGGTACAGGCCAAGGTCGAAGGTATGGAGGTGGCCGTGGCCCCCACCAAGGAGCCCACGCAGATCGTGGACCTCATGGAGGCGCTAAAGGCCAGCGTAGAGGCGACCAAGAAAAAGGCGGGAGAAGACGCCGACTCCAAAAAGGGCTCCGAGAAGGGTTCCCAGAAAGCCCGGTCAGCCTAAGACTCGGGCAACCTGCACTCCTGCGGCCTCTTGTCGTCACGCAAGCCCTTGAACGACGGCGCACGGAGCTTCTTGGCCGCCGTGAGTTCCCGGTATTCCACTTTGCAGACCAGTAAGGGCTCCACCCAACGCACCCCCCTGACCGGCACCGTTTCACGAAACGGCCCTTTGTCCTTACGTAGGCTGTCGAGCCTGCGGCGCAGCGCCGCCAGGGTGGACTCGTCGAATCCGGTGCCCACGGATCCAACATGACGCAGCTCGGTGCCCTCGTAGACGCCGAGAAGCAGCGCACCCACCGAGCTCGACCGACTGTTGTTTCCCGCGGTGTACCCACACACCACGCAGTCGAGGTCATAAACGGTCTTAATCTTCAGCCAGTCGCGGGTGCGCTTGCCCGGAACGTAGTGACTGGCACTGCGCTTGGCCACGACACCTTCCAAACCCCGAGCACGGGCGGCCTCGAACAGAGCCAGCCCATACTCCGAAATGGGCTCCGAGCGCAGGATCCGGTCACCGAACCGCACTGCGCCGTCCAGGAAAACGATACGCTCGGCCAGCGGCAGGTTACCCAACCACCGTCCGTCTGCAAAAAGCAGATCGAACAGAACCAGCTGCAGAGGCTGCCCGGCGGCCGACCGGGCAATGTCGGTCGGGCGCGCCACGTTGATGCGTTTTTGCAGCAGTTCGAAAGATGGCCGTCCGGCGAAGTCCAAGGCTACGATCTCACCATCCAAGACGGCCGTAGCCGGCTCGAGCCTGGTGTGAAGGTCTTTAAACTCTGGATATTGGTGAGTGACGTCGCGCTTGGCTCGAGAGGTAAGTCGGGTTCCGCTGCGGTCGCAAAAGGCCAACACCCGTACACCGTCCCACTTGACCTCAAAGACGTGGTCGGGCGAATCGAACGGATGCTGGGTCGACGTTGGGAGCATCGGCGCGAAAATCGCCGGCAACCTAGCATCTGTATGTCCTGATCTCACTGCGGCGCGGTGAGTGTGCGCGACGATACCGAAGACGCCAAAAAATACGCTCTGAGGCCTTGCGGAGTTAACACAACAGTCATATTCTCACCTTGTTCTCAGCTATGACTTATTTCAACTCCGAGATCTCCCTATGAAAGAAATCACCTTTTACTTAGAGTCGGGCGTATCGCCCGAAAGCGACTGGCGACAGCGAGCCAATTGTCGGGAAGTAACCGACCCTGACGTCTTCTTTCCCATCGGAAGCACCGGATCCGCGCTCGACCAGATCGAGCGGGCCAAGCAAATTTGCCAACCATGCCCGGTAAAAAGGGCCTGCCTCGAGTGGGCCATAGAAACTCACCAGGAGTGCGGGGTATGGGGAGGGTTCTCCGAGGAGGAACGTAAGTCGATAACCGTCGGACGCCGTCACTCCTCCATCGGATAGCGAGCCTTGTTGACCTTTAGGCCGGCCACAAAGGCTACCTAGCGCTGGCTACCGGCGGCATTAGGTCGCTGGGGCGTTCGGTACCGACATCCACCACTATCTGGGTTCCACCCTGCGATACAAAGTCGAACAGGCCGCCGAGCTCGCTTTCGACCAATTCCCTTACGATCTGCAGGCCCAAGCCACTTTGACTGAACGAGAAGCCCTCCGGCAATCCTTTGCCGTTGTCCTGCACGGTCATCCGTAGCCGATCCTCGCTTCGACCCATGGTCACGGTCACCAGGCCGCCGTCGCGTTCGCCGAAGGCGTGCTCGACGGCGTTTTGCAACAACTCAACCAGCACCACCGCGAGCGGCGTGGCCATATCGGAGTGAAGCTTGCCCGGATCTCCGTTCAGCTCTATGGTCACCTTCCGGTCGGGATGCAGCAAGCCAGCGGAAACCATCTTTACCAAACTCTCCGCCACCTCTCCGAACTCCACATGCTGGCCCGCCTCCCTAGAAAGGGTCTCATGCACCAACGCGATGGCGGCAATACGCCGGGTAGCCTCCTCCAGCTCCTTCTTGCCCTCAGTGCTCAGCCGGCGAGCCTGCAACCGGAGCAGACTGGCAATCGTCTGGAGGTTGTTTTTGACCCGGTGATGAACCTCCCGGATCATGGCCTCCTGCCGCTGCAGCTGACGCTCTCGGTAGCGCAGCTGTGTGACGTCCCTGACCAGCATGAGCACCCCCGTGACCCGTCCCTTCTCCAGGAACGGCAGAGCCCTCTGCAGCACTACAGACTGCCCAACCTCGACGTCCCTTTGAGCGGGGCGGCCCAGAGCCATGGCGACGGAAGCCGCCGTTGCGTCCACTTCGACGTCAAGGATGCTCTCTCCTTGCATGTTGCTCAACACACCCAACCTGCGGTACGCGGACAGTGCGTTGGGACTTGCGTAGATGACCGTGCCCGACTCAGTAAGCCTGATCATCCCGTCCCCGACCCTCGGAGCCAGCTCCGGGTCCAACGCTTCACCGGCAAACGGGAAGGACCCCTCCCCCACCATCCGGCCCAAGACGTCACCGCACTCGACGTAGTTCTGCTCCAGCTCCCCGCGCCTGCGGTTGTTGAGAGGG
>JAHWKV010000110.1 GCA_019347725.1 Actinomycetota bacterium | reverse complement strand
CTCCAGTACGTGGCTGGTCGCCCCGGGGCGGGTCGCCTCCAGGTAACGGGGGATGGTCAGACCACCACCGCCGATGTGCAGGGCGCTCAGCTCGTCGCCCGGCTTGGCGGCGTCGATAACCGAGGCGATAGCGCGCACGTAGGAGAACCTCAAGTAGGTGGGGTCAGCCAGGTCCACGTAGGAGTGAAACAGTGTGTCCAACCGCAACGTGCGGCCGGAAGGCCGGTCGGCGTCCGTCACCACTCGGGCGCAGTGGTAAGCGGTCTCCACGTCGCACGGCGGGCGCGCGTACCAGGTGGCGCCGGCGCCGACCAGCGCCAGCAGGACGGGTATGCCCATGGCTTTAACGCTGCGCAGGGTCGCGGTCAGCACTATGCCCAGAACGACCAGGAATCCGCCGAGCGCCAGCAGGATCACACTGGTCGGGGCCTGGGCGACGAACAGGAATCCGGTGGCGAAGGTGGAAACCAGGGCGCCCAGAGTTCCGATACCCGAAAGGCGCCCTACGACGGTTCCGGTCTCATCCAGGCCGGTTAGCCGCAGCTTGACCACCATGGGGCTGACCGCGGACAGCAGGGCGGCCGGGACGAAGACCGCCGCCGCCGCCATAATGAGAACAGCCCCGGCGCCGCCGCCGCGTACCTGTGCGCCGGTCCAGGTCACGACGGGTCCTACGAACAGCACCAACGCACCTGCGAAAAGAACGGCCGGACCGATGGTGGTCGCCGGCGAAACCCGGTCGGCCAGACGGCCTCCCGCCCACGCTCCCATCGATATGGCCGCGAGCGCGAAGCCGATGACCGCGGTGCTGGTCTCAAGGGTCAAACCTAGGTACGGGGCAACCAACCTTAAGCTGAGAATCTCCAGCATCAGCACCGCCCCGGAGGCAAGGAATACGACACCCGCCGCGCTCTTGGGCCCCATCGTCTTAGGAGCTTTCTGCACCGACGCGCTATCCTTCCTATAGGAGCTATACGTTACGGCCGAGGTTAAATCGATGACGGAATTCGACGTTTCTGAGTGTCCAGGCTACAACCGAGCGGTGGAGATCATCGGCCGCCGGTGGGCCGGAGCGGTAATCCGCGCGATGTTGGGCGGTGCGACGCGCTTTGGCGAAATCCGGGACTCCGCCGATGGGATCACCGATCGAGTCTTGTCCCAGCGGCTGAAAGATCTTGAGGCCGAGGGTGTGCTGCGCAGGACAGTGCACCCGCAAACGCCGGTTCGTATCGAGTACCACTTAACGGAAAAGGGCCGTGACCTGGCGGACGTGGTCGGCGCCATCTCCCAGTGGGCCGATCAGTGGCAGATGGCGCAGTCGCCGGAGGTCAAAAACTAGGGGCCCGGGGGCCGAGACGCCCCCGGGGTCAAGCTCTACTGGTTCTTGGTTGCCGATACATCCAACTCGATCGTCACCTTCTCGCTGACCAGCACGCCGCCGGCCTCCAGGGCAGCGTTCCAGTTGACGCCCCAGTCCTTGCGGTTGATCGTCGTCTTTCCCTCGAACCCGATCCTGAGGTTGTCCCACGGATCCACTGCCGCGCCCAGGTATTCAAAGTCGACGGTGACCGGGCGGGTTACGCCGCGTATCGTCAGATCCTCCGTCAGGCGTAGGCTCTCGTCGTCGATCTTCTCGACCTTGGTCGAGCTGAACTTGATCTCGGGGTACCGATCCATGGCGAAAAAGTCGTTGGACCGCAGGTGTTCGTCGCGCTGCTCGTTGCCGGTGGTGAGGCTCTTGGCCTGGATGGTCAAATGGGCCGTCGACTCGTCGGGATTGGACGCGTCCAGGTGAAAGTCTCCCTCGAAGTCGAGAAACTGGCCGCGTACTTTGGTCACCATGGCGTGGCGCGCCTGAAACCCATCCGCGTGTGGGCGGGATCGATCGTGTAGTCACCGGTTAGCTGGTCCAGGTCGATCTCTGTGGTAGCGGTGCTCATAAATATTCCCCTTTCTGGAGACGCGTATAGAGAGCTTGCGTGCAGATAGCTGCTATCCAATGTATACCACGGGTCCGGGCCTAAGTGTCCATGGCTCTTACGTGTTGGGGGGCCAGGCGCCCGAAAAGCGGGGTTTAGACAGGCAGGATCGTTACCGCTTGATCTGCACCGGCTCCAGGTCGCCGGCCGGCTCGAAGCCCAGTATCTGGCCGTAGAAGCTGAGCTCGGCCTCTGCGGTGCGCTTGATGTTTTCGGCCATGCGGAACCCGTGCTGCTCACCTTCGTGAGCCAGGTAGGCGTAGGGTATGCCCCGCCTGCTGAGCGCATCAGCCATAATCTGAGACTGTTCCGGCGGGACTATTTTGTCCTCCAGGCCCTGAAACAGGATCAGCGGCGTACTCAGGCGCTCGGTGTGGAAGGCGGGGGAGCGTTCCTCGTACAGCTTGCGCGCCGCCGGCCAGGGGCCGATCAGCCCGTCCAGGTACCTGGATTCGAACTTGTGCGTGTCCTCGGCCAGGGCGCCGGCGTCGGCCACGCCGTAGAGGCTGGCCCCGCAGGCAAAGTCGTTGTGGAAGGTAAGCGCGCACAAGGTGGTGAAGCCGCCGGCGCTTCCGCCTCTAATCATCAGGCGGTCGCCGTCCGCCTCGCCCTGCTCGGCCAGCCAGCGAGCCGCGTTGACGCAGTCGTCGACGTCCACTACCCCCCAGGATCCCTTCAAGCGTTCACGGTACTCGCGCCCGTACCCGGTGCTGCCTCCGTAGTTGACGTCGACCACCGCTATGCCCCGGCTGGTCCAAAACTGGATCTTGTAGTTGAGGGTGGAGGAGGTGGCGCCGGTGGGCCCGCCGTGGCTCATCACCAGCAGCGGGGGCTTCTCGGCCGGCGCCGCGGTGAAATCCGCGTTGACCGGAGGGTAGAACAAGGCGTGGGCCGTCTGGCCTCCCTCGGTCGGGAACTCTATGGGCCGGGGCGCAGATAGGTAACCGTCGGGAATTGATGTCTGGCGGCTGGTCTTTACCACCTCCGTCTGCCCTTCGGGGAGGTCGATTCTGACCACGGCGGGGCTTAGGGTCGCGGAGCCGGCTACGGCGACGATGCTATTGCCGGCGGGGGCGATCGAGCCGATGGAGCTGTAGCCGGTTTGAATCTCCCGCAGCTGGTGCGCCCCCGGCGCCAGGACGCCCAGGTGGTCGAGCCCCTCCTCGGACCAGGTGGCGACCAAAGAGCCGTCGGCCAGAAAAGTGTAGGTCGACTGACCGAACATCCAATCCGGATCGCTGAATTCGGCGTCTTTGGGGGCGACCGGTTGGCCTGCTCCGCCCAGGTCCGCGTAGATGTTCCACCACCCCGACCGGTCGGAGATGTAATGAAGGACGCCGTTGGGGCTGTAGCGGGGCTGGGTGATCGACTCGGCCCGCCCGCCGGCAATCGTGCGGGAAGGCCCGACGGTGAAGTCGTCGCCGATCTCCGCTTCGCTCAACTCGGTTCCGTCCCAGGGCATCAGGGGATGGTCCCAGCTAATCCATGCAAGCTTGCGGCCGGCCGGGTCGAGCCTGGGAGCGGCGAAGAAGTCGTGGCCTTGGGCGACGACCCGGGGCTCGGTGGAGCCGTCGGTGGGCACCACCACTATGTCGTTTACCACTTCGTCGCTCAGGTGCCGCTCCCTTACGCAGATCAGCCACCGGCCGTTGGGGCTCAGGCTGAAGTCGGCGTAGCGCAGCTCACGCGAGGGGCACTCGGGAGTGATGGGCTCGGCCCGCCCGCTAGAGTCGAGCACGTAGATGCGCTGATCTTCGAAGTTGGAGAAGAAGACTTTTTCCCCTTGCACCGCGTGGCAGAGCCCCCCGTATTCGTGGACCAGGGTGCGGGCCGACATGCCGTCCGGAAGAGCGTCTTGGGTGTTGCCGTTAGTGTCTCGCCTTACGATGACCTGCCGGCCGTCTTCCGTCGGGCGCGACTCCATCCACCAAAAGGTTGATCCAACTGCGCTCGGAAAGCCCAGTCCGACCACCTCCTGCACCAACAGATCAGGGGTTATCGGCGAACTCCAGGTTCCGTATGCCGCGGTGGTTGTCATCTAACCCAGCGTAACGTCTAGGCTCCGTTTCCCAGTCGTTGCGCCGCTCGCAAAAACGCCCGGTAGGCCTTGTCGTTGAACAGTACGAACCTAACCTCCCGTACCGAGGTGGTTGCACTGCTCACGGCCCGTACCGCCACGGCGGCCGCCTCGTCCAGTGGGTAGCCGTACACACCGGTGGATATCGCGGGAAAAGCAACGCCGCGCGCGCCCAACTCGCCGGCGATGCGCAGCGCCTCGGCATGGCAGGAGGCGAGCAGCTCGGAGGGATCCTCGTGTTGCGAGTAGACCGGCCCCACGGTGTGTATGATCCAGCGCGCGGGCAAATGCCCGGCGGTAGTCGCCACCGCCTGGCCGGTGGGCAGTCCGTCCGGGTATCGCTCGGCGCGGATTTGCTTGCACTCCTCGAGGATGGCCGGACCGCCCGCTCGGTGGATGGCGCCGTCGACGCCGCCCCCGCCCAGCAGTGTGGAGTTGGCGGCGTTGACTACCGCATCAACCTCTTGCCGGGTGATGTCCGCGGTAATCAGGCTGAGCTGAGGCATGGCTCGAGCGCTATGAGCAACTTTCGCAGGCGCCGTCGCCGCAGACCGGAGCGCTGGGCTCCGCCCCTCCGCCCATTCCGGAGATCACCGACACGAGCCGTTTGGGCTCGGGGGCTCCGCAGGAGGGGCAGGAGGCTGCGTTGGGGTCGGTGCCGCTGGATACGAGCCTCTCGAACTGGTTTGCGCACTTCACACAGCGGTACTCGTAGATGGGCATGGCTTATTGTCGCACCGGTTACGCGCGTTTGCCCGCCGGGTAGGAAGATGGGGACATGGACGATCTTCGAGGCCGATTCGAGGCTATTCAATCCAAGTTGGCGCCGTTTTGGACCACCATGGCGGATGCCGGTCCCCAAACCGTTGTGGTCGTACCGTCGATAAGCTACGACGACTCCATACTGAGCAAGCTGCAGGGCCTGCGCTTCTACGAGGAACGCTTTTTGATAATGCTGATGTTGCTGCGCGATCCGCGTGCCCAGCTTATTTACGTGACCTCGCAGCCCATCTTGCCGAACGTGGTGGATTACTACCTGCACTTGCTTCCCGGCGTGATCCCGTCCCAAGTATCCAAGCGGTTGTTCTTGATCTCAGCCTCCGACTCCACTCAGCGCGCGCTGACATTGAAGCTGCT
>JAHWKV010000010.1 GCA_019347725.1 Actinomycetota bacterium | reverse complement strand
GGAACTTACTCTCGAACCGGCGCAACCGGTCCTTACCTACTGCGGACTTCAGCTGTTCGGTGCCCGGCTCGGCCATCTCCAGCCGGCCGTGCATCTTCAGCAGCTCCTCGGACGTAACCCCACGAGCCGCGGCGATCATCTTTTGCACCGCAGGATCCTGCTTAGCTACATCCTCGAGTACCTCCTCCGGGAGCGTCTGAGCGTGCAGCACAAGCGCTTCTTCGATCTCGGTGTTGTCGAAGAAGTTGAGCTTGCTCTCGGGAGCTATCTTCGGGTACTCCGGCAACATGATCGCAGCGCCGAGCACTGCATCGTCCTCCTCTGTAGCAAGCACCGGCCAGGAGTTGATGTGCTTGCAGGCGCTCACCCGCTCGTCTCTGTTCTCGAGTGGTGAAATGAATTTTCCTCCCACCACCTTCATGTAGGCGTGGGTGGAGATAAGACTGTGCAACAGGGCCTGCGGCCGGTCCCAATCCTTGGCCTGTGCAGCCCGAACCTCGGTGAGATTGTCGACTCGCAGCGTTACCCGAGCTTGGCCCGGCGCCAGCACCTCGACCGACAACCTGGCTTCGGCTTTCAGGCCGCCGTGCTCCTGATCCGGCGCAAGCTCCATGCCCACAACACCCGGCTCGGCCTCCAAAAAACCGATCGGGGTGTGATCGACCTTCAGCTGCTGCTCGGCCGCCCGATAATCTTCGCCAGACGGAACCAGAAACAGCACGGTCCCCTCCAAGGTCGCGTCCGGCTCATACTCCAGGACGCACTGAATCTGCATGCAGTCGTACAGAGTGGGCAGCCGCTGAGCATAAGCGGGCGGGTAAACGATACCAAAGGGCGTCGGCGTGGCGTTCTTGGCGCTGGTAGACGTGTACGGGTAAAGCGCATAACCCTCGTAAAGCAGCGACTGGGCAAGATCTTCAACGGTTTGCGTCATCATGAATCGTCCCTTTTGCCCTCAGGCCGGAAAGCAAATGGGTTCGGTTCGTTGAAGTCCTCCACGCCCAGCAGTTTGCGCACGCACGAGTCCAACGTAGTCAGTCCCTCCTCGGTCTTGTACTTCAGCAGCTCATCCATGGTCTGGCGCCTGAGGGTCATCCACACGGTGTTCGGGTAATAAAAGTCCATTACCGAACGCCAGACCTCTACCGGCAGCCTGAACTTGGACTGGCAGCTCCACGGTACCTGCACCATCTGAATACGCCCGTCGTGGCCGCGGTAGAAGATGGATCCCGAGTAATGGAAACTGAGCGGAACCTCACCGTCGGGTAGCGAGTAAAAGTATCTAGCTGCGGCCAGTTCCAGGTCGAACGTGACGTTGACCGGGACGTCGAAGCTCGTGGCGGCCGTGAACTGAGGAACCAGCACGTAAACCTGCGCCCACTGAAAGCTCCGCGTAGTCACCGCCCACCGGCTCGGGTCGCCAAACAGCTCGAGGAGCTTTTCCTTGGTCTCGTCGTCGTACTTGCGCTGCGCCGGGTCCACGTGAATCTGGATGGTAAGGGCGATTGCGAAGACGTCCCTGCCTTCGGACTCCGTCACCCCTACGGTGAACTTCATAGTCGGCGCCGCCGCCACCTTCACCAGGTCGGCGCCCAGCACGGTGAACGTCGGGTGCGGATAGTCGCTGGGGCCTGAGGCGCCCGTGAAACCGCGCTTGCCTGAGTAGACGCCGGTAGGCGAGAACTGGGCGGGAACCTCCTGGGGCGCGTCCTCGGAGCGCTCTTCCGATGACTCCGTCACGGCACTTTACTAGCCAGTCGCAGATCGTCGAAGTAGGCCTCCACAGCCTTCTTCAGCTCGGCGCCGCCGGAGATGCCCTCCCACTTCGCCTTCACAATCCCAACCAGTTCGTAGGCCCGGTCCGTGGGCGCTATGGCATACTGGGGAGGGTCACTCAAACGGTTGATCATCAACGCCTCGATATCCGTCTCCAGGTCCTCCAAAATCGGGTTGAGCTCCTTAAGTTCTTCCCACGCCTCCAGGTAAAGCTCGCACTCGGTGGCGCCTGCTGGAGATGGGTACATCCCGATGACGGAGTTAACAGACCCGCTGTTGAAGAAGAAGCACAGACCGATCGGAACCTGAAAGCTGGCCCACAAGTCCCCGGGGAGGTTGAAATCCTCCAACCACGCGGTCCGGTTGCCGGTCGGCCGGTACTCAGCATCGCCGGAACGGATCGCCCAGCAGGTCGCGCACACGCACACTATCCGGCGCTCCTCCAAGTGCAGCAGGTGCCGGTGCTTGGGGGGGATCGGCAACTCGCACAGATCGCAGATCTCGTCCGCCTTGGTGGCCGGCCTTACCAGCTGCCGAAGCCCCGACACCATAGCCCCGGGCGAAACGGTCTTTCCCCGAATCGGCGAACCGTTTCCCTCGATCTTGGGGAACATCGAACTCGGGTCCGAACTCATACCGCTAGAGCGACCTTGACTCCCACACCCTCACTGTACAGCAACGGAATCGGCACCAGGTGCAGTCGTTCCTCATCCAGCGAACGACCCGCCCTCGGCAAGAAAAACTTTCGTTCGCAAGAAGGGCAGGCCAACACGCCTTCGGAGAGCTCACCGCCCTCCAGGGAACTGGAGCAACCGGCACATGAGTCCTTGTAAGCGAGAATGGTGCAGTCGCCGTTGGCTAAGAGAAGCTTGAGGCCGGAGAAGTCCTTGGTCATCATCTGACCATTGGCTACCCGCGCAGTGCCTTCCACGTCAAACCACTCCGAGGCCTGTTTGGGTTGTGCCGACTGCGTGTTGACCACCGGCAACACCGGTCCCTTGCCCTTCCTGGCGGGCTGCGGCTCACTGTCCACCACGCCATCGACGTGCAGGCCCATCAGGTCCGGAGCGGCCTCGTCCAGAGCCTTTTTGATTGCCAGCTCCAACGTTGCCGACGATGCCGGACAACCCTTACAACTGCCCTCTAGGCGCAGGCTGAGGATGCCGTCCTTCAAACTGGCCACCTCAACCGCTCCGCCGTGAGAGTTCAGGTAGGGGCGAACACTGTCCAGCGCCTCCTCCACGCGCTCCTCTAACGGAACGGGATAGAGGTCATGAATCAGCAACAGGCTGGCGAAAACCCCGTCCTGGATGAGCTCTTGGCGCATCGGCGCTCCGGCGTCGCCGGATTCGCTTAGCACCGTCACTACCTTTGCCAGGCCCAGGCCGTATAGCTCCATGATCGCCCGCATGAATTCCTGAGCGGTCTTGCGGACGCTTGGATCCGAGACATTGTCAAGCTGCGCTGTCAGCTCCTGAACCCGCTCGATCAACTCTTGCGGCGCAGGCCCCTGTTCCCCAGCGGGGGGGGCGGAAACCGCCCCCCCCGCTGACCGCGT
The DNA here is from genome assembly GCA_019347725.1 of Actinomycetota bacterium. Taxonomy (GTDB): domain Bacteria; phylum Actinomycetota; class CADDZG01; order JAHWKV01; family JAHWKV01; genus JAHWKV01. The sequence goes on along the minus strand of JAHWKV010000010.1, from coordinate 8,029 downwards.
TAGTAGTCATCAATGGTTGCCCTTTGGCTTCTAAGCGAAGCTCGTTGGCGTGTGCATCACCTTCTTGACCGCACCGCCGCCCGTGTACATGTGCACACCACACGGCAGGCAGGGGTCGAAGCTACGCACAGCACGCATGATGTCGATTCCCTTGAAGTTCTCCGGACCGTTCTCCTCGAAGATCGGCGTGTTTTGCACCGCGTCCTCGTACGGCCCAGGAGTTCCGAACTTGTCTCGCACGCTGGCATTCCACGGGGTCGGAGGGAACGGCTGGTAGTTGGCCACCTTGCCGTCCCGAATGACCATGTGGTGCGAAAGCACGCCGCGTACCGCCTCGTGGAACCCGACGCTGACGGCCTCGTCCGGAACCGTAAAGGAGTTCCAGCTCTTGGTCCGGCCGGCACGAACCTCTACAAACGCCTTCTCGAGGTTGTACAGCGCCACTGCTGCGTTGTAGGCCTGGTGATAGGTGCGCGCACGGTCACGCTCGACAGCGTTGCTCCACTTCGGAATCTTCCACTCGAACTCGACCTCCGGGAAGTTCTCACTTCTGGGCAGCGAGATCAGGGTGCTGTCACCGGTGGCCTTGAGGTAGCCGAGGTCGACCTTGCCAGCCTTAGCGGTGACCCACTGACGGGCAAAAGCGCCGCCGCCCGTGTCGCAGCAAACGTGGGTATCGGTCCTCTTGTCGTAGATACGAGGCGACGTTACCCAGCTGTACTTGTCGTTGTAGTCTCTCTTCTGCGGCTTGGGGAACGTGGTCTTGTTCCAGGGGTGATCCATGCTGACCGGGTTACCCAACGGGTCGTGGGTAACCCACGGTTCAGTGGAGTTGTTCCACTCGTCGAAGTACGAGCTACCCAGCAGAATGCGGATCATCAAGTTGATCTCAACCAGGTCAGTAGAGATCAGCTCACCGTTGATGACGACTCCCGGGGTCACGAAGCGCTTCTCGCCCCAGTCGCTCATGTTCTGATAGCTGTAGTCAACGTGCTCCGGGTCGTCGTAGCAGCCCCAGCACACCAGGTTGGTGTCGCGATAACCGACCTTCTCGTAGCCAGGCAATGCCTCGTAGAAAAAGTCGTACAGGTCGTCGTGCATGGGGACGCTGCGCTTCACGTAGTCCATGTACTTCATCAGGCGGACGTAGTAGTCCGTCAGCGTCTGGTGGGTAATGTCGGCACTGACCCCACCAGGCATGATGGTGGAAGGGTGAGTGTGACGCCCGCCGAACAGGCAGTACATCTCACGGGTATAGCGGGCTGCGTGCAGCGTCTCCAGGTAGAAGTCGCCGGTGAACGGGTTGAGCGCCCGCATGATGTCGGCGATGGTGCGGTAACCGTGGAAGTTGGAGCCCGGCGCCAGGGTGTTCTCTGCCTTTTCCAGGACCTTCGGGTTGGTTTCCTTGACCATCTGCTCGCAGAAGTCGACGTTGGCCATGCAGTCGTTGAAGATTGCGTGGTCAAAGAGAAAGTCCGCCGTCTCCGCCAGGTTGTAGGCGTAGTCGCCGAGCTTAGGCGGCTTTACGCCGTACGCCATGTTCTGGTTCAGGCATGAGCAGGTGCAGTGGTTGTCCCCGCAAATGCCGCAGATGCGGGAAGTGATGAAGTGGGCGTCACGAGGGTCGATGCCCTTCATGAAGATATCGAACCCACGGAAGATCATCGAACTCGAGTAGCACTTCAGCACTTCTCGGTTGGTGAAGTCGATCTCTGCATGGATTCCGAGACTGCCTACGATCCGGGTGATGGGATCCCAGGACATCTCCTTGACGACCACTTCCTGACCAGTGGTTGGCCGTTCCGTTACAGCCATGTGATCTCCTCTCGACTAATCGAAACCTTATCGGGAGTTAACCCGAAAAACTCAGCCAACGCTCGCTTCTACCACCGGGGCGTATAGCCGGAGTTGAGTGACGGTCCGGGCTTGCGCCATTCCGGCTCTTTGTCGTAAACGAGCTCGATGGACTGCTTACGGAAGAACTTGAGGATCGGACCGTACGTGAACTTCGCAGCATTGGAGGAGAGCTTGGCGTTGGCCGCCTCGTCCATGAAAGGCATGTATTTGTCGGGGAATCCCGGCATCGTGCACGCCATGCAGATGCCCCCAACATTCGGGCAACCGCCGATGCCGTTGACCCACCCACGAACCGGAACGTTGCACTTGACTACTGGGCCCTTGCATCCGAGCTTGACCAGGCAACGGTAGTCGCTTCCGTACTCAGTCGCAAAATCGCCATGCTCGTAGAAGGCGGCCCGGTTGCAGCTCTCATGCACCGTCCGCTCGAACAGCCACTTGGGCCGCAGGCAGTCGTCGAGCTCAATGAGCGGGGCGTGACCGGCCAGCATCATAGCCAGGTACAGGATGGTCTCGGTCATGTTGTCGGGTTGTGCGGGACAGCCGGGGATGCACACGATAGGGACGCCGATGTTGGACTTCCAATTCCACCCCAGGTAGTCGGGCAGGCCCATGGCGCCGGTGGGGTTGTTCTTCATAGCGGGAATTCCGCCGTAGGTGGCACAGGTTCCGACGGCAACGACGGCTGCTGCCTTGGGAGCCAGACGGTCAACCCATTCGTTGGTGGTGATCGGCTGTCCGGTCACCGGGTCCTGACCCATAGCGGCCCAGTGCCCTTCACCGTTGATCTCTTCGTTGGGGATCGAGCCCTCTACGAGAAGAACGAATGGATCCAGCTTGCCCTCTTCGGCGTCGAACCAGGCCTGCATGAAGTCGGCCCCGTTCTCGTACGCGATCACCGGGTGGTGAATGACCAGCTTGGGCATTCCGGGAATGATCCCGCGAACAATGTCCTCGAGACTGGGGTTTGTTGCCGACGTCATCGCCACTGAATCGCCGTCGCAACTTAGCCCGGTGGTCATCCAGAGCGCATGCGCTACAACCTGTTCGGTTGCATGCTGGCCCTCAACAAACTCAACCGTCGCCATGAAAGCTCCTCTCCGTCCTACGACCGACCGTGTGGACAAGACTGTCCGGACGTGGCTTCCCTGGAGAGTCCCAATATTGTTTTATGGCCATGTGTTGCGGTGTGGCGACTGGGCCGAACCGGGAAATCACGACCTTCCGACTAAGAACAATACGCCTGCTCAACACTTAGTGGCAAAGTTCACAAATACTAGGTAAAGGTCTATTGTTCGGTAACCGGTTCCAAAGCGCGGGTCGAAGGCAGTTTTGGCGTTGCTTTTGAGACCGGCTTTGGGCCACAGTAGTACCCGGATGTGAACGCCGGATGTGGAAAAGGGAGGACAGTCGGATGGGAATGGCGACCAAGCTGTCACTTGTAGGCGCGGTAGGTGCGGCCGGGCTTGCGGCGCTCGGAGGAGCGATAGCCGCGTATCAGTACTTCATGGACTCCGATCTGGGAGCGAAGCGGCGTAAATCCGTCATCGACATGGGCGAGAATCTCCTCGGTTCGTTCGGTCTCGACCAAATGGCTAAGGCGCGGATGGAAAACCTGATGGAGAACCTCGCGGGCACCCGGAAGGCGTAACAAACCCGTCTTCACAAAACCGACCGCCTAGGCGGTCGGTTTTCTTGTCGCTGCATCACCATGGACCAATAGCGAACTACGGTGCCTTTTGAAGCAAAGGCTTCGGAGCCCGAGGGCGGCCCACGGCCGGTTTGCGCAGCTACAGCAAACGGCCGAGCAGCATCCTGAGCACGTGGTACTGGGGGGCCTGGGCCTCCTGGATCCTGGGGATATAGTCCGCGTCGATGGTATGGGTCCGATCGCAGATCTCCAGCATCCTGCCTCCCCCGTAACCGGCCAGGCCGACAGTCAACAGCTTGCGGCGCTTGGCCTCCTCGATCGCCGCCAGCACGTTGCGCGACCCGCCGCTGGTGGATATGGCCACCGCCACGTCGGTCTCCTTGCCGTAGGCGATCACCTGGCGGGCAAAGATGTTTTCGAATCCAACGTCGTTGCCGACCGCAGTTACTACGGCGGCGTCGTTGGTAAGCGAAAGCGCCGCGATGGGTTTCACGCCGGCGCTCCCGCCGCCGGGTACCGACGGCGGCACCACCAGATCGACGCAGAAATCCTGGGCGTCGGTGGCCGATCCTCCGTTGCCAAAGATGAGAACTTTGCCGCCGGCGGCTACCCGCTGTGCGATCAGCCGCGCAGTTTCCACCAACTCATCGGGTCGCAGGCAAGCGTTGCGCATCGAGATCACGTCGTCAACCTTCTGCAGGATGGAGTTGCGGATTTGCTTGAGAACCGGTTCGATCTCCGTCTCGGCCTCCGCCAGGAACGGATACAGGAAACTGGACTTGCCGCTGTCGTGGGCGCTTCCCTTGGGTCGATCCTCCAGCAGCCCCTTGTGCTCAAAGAAGACGTGCACCAGCTCCCATAGCACGTGATAGAGAGTCTCGTGAACCTCCTGCACAATGAACGGGTCCGGGCTGTCCACTTCGAATACGTGGTCGGCACCGTCGGCGGGAACCGCGGGTCCACCGAGTGAGATGGCCAGTGAACCCAGTGCCTGGGCCTGTTTGAGTGCGGCAGCAACCGGCTCCTGGCCCGGGTCGTTGGGTCCGTGAACCATGCCCAGCGCAATGTCGTCGGATCCGGCGATCAGGCTTAGCTGGTGGGAGATGAACCCGCTGCGGTCGGCGATTGCGAGACCGACCGACGAGGCGGCGTCGTTGGCAAGTGCCATGGCCGGCAGCGCCCTCTTGCCCACAATGACCGGGTGGACGAACTCCACCGAAACGTGCTGGGCGTCGGTGGCCGCGGGGCCCGTCCCAAAGGCGATCAGCCGTCCGCCGCGGATGAACCTGCGAGCCATCAAATGGCAAAGCTCGGCCAGCCGGGGCGCCTCGCGCTCAAAAAAATCGCGATCCACGCGCTCGCGCTCGGCATAAAGATCTTCGACAAGCTGGGTGAGTTCAGTCATGACCAGCTCATGATCGCGCCGACCGACAACACGTGCCGGACGCTAGCAAATTCGGGGTAGAGGATCTCCGATGAGCATGTCCATGATGCGGGTCCCGCCGAACCCTGTACGCACGAGCACCATGCCCTCGGGCTCTTCCTGGACGTTGCCTATGATCGCGGCGCGTTCGCCGCCCGGCGTGGCCTTCAGCGCCGCTAAAGCGGCGTCTGCGCTATCGGGGCCTACCACCGCCACCACCTTGCCCTCATTAGCTACATACATCGGATCGATGCCGAGAATCTCGCAGGCGCCCCGTACCACCGAGTTGACCGGCACAGCCTCCTCGTCGACGGTCATGCCCACATTTGCGTCCTGCGCAAACTCGTTGAGCACGGTAGCCACGCCACCTCTGGTGGGGTCACGCATGACTCGCAGGTCCGAACCTGCGGAGGTGATCAGTGCATGCACCAATTCCCACACGGATGCGGTATCGGACTCGACGTCGGCCTCGAGCTCCAGCTCTCCCCGGGCCAGCATGATCGCCGTACCGTGGTCAGCAATCGTCCCGGAGCAAAGGATCTGGTCGCCGGGTTTTATGGACTTGCTGGACAGGTTCACCCGGGGGTCCCTCAGACCTATTCCGGCCGTGACGATATACATGCCGTCACACTTGCCGCGTTCGACCACCTTGGTATCACCGGTCACTATCGGAACGCCCGCCCTGGACGCGGCGTCGGCCATTGCGGCCACCTGTTCCCGCAGAATGTCGGCATCCAGGCCCTCCTCGATAACGAACGCTGCGGACAAGAACGACGGCTTGGCGCCGCTGACCGCCACGTCGTTGATCGTGCCGTGCACCGCGAGCTCTCCGATGCAGCCGCCGGGAAAGGTCAAGGGCTTGACCACGTGCCCATCGGTGCTGAACGACAACATGGCGCCGTCGACCTCCAGGCGCGCTGCGTCCCCCATCTCGTCCAGGGCCTCGTTGCCGAAGGCGGAGGCGAACAGACCCTCTACCAGGGTGTGCGTGGTCTTGCCGCCGGCCCCGTGGGCCATCGTGATGTGCTCGTCCCGAAATCGAGCCTTGAGCTTGCGCTGGCGCTCGATCCGCGCGAGCACCTCTTCCTCCAGGTCGGCCATAGGTACCTAGTGCCTAGGCGCCCGCGCGGGCTTTAGACCGCGCAAAACGACCGAAGTTGTAGTACGCCGCGCAGGCACCCTCGGATGAAACCATGCAGGTGCCGATCGGGGTCTCGGGTGTGCAGGCGGTACCGAACACCTTGCACTCCCATGGCTTGATAACGCCTTTGAGAACTTCGCCGCACTGACAGGCCTTGGGGTCGGCCACCCGCACGCCGGGAGTCGAGTACTTAAGCTCGGCATCGAAATCCGCGTACGCGTCCGACAGCTTGAGCGCACTCTGCGAGATGAAGCCTAGCCCCCGCCACTCGAAGTAGGGCCGTAACTCGAAAACCTCCTGGAGAACCTGCAGGGCCCGAAGGTTGCCCTCCCAGGGCACGACGCGCCCGTACTGGTTCTCAACCTCGGCCCGACCCTCATCCAGCTGCTCCATGATCATTGAGATCGAGTGCAGCAGGTCGAGCGGCTCGAAGCCCGCAACCACTATCGGCGTGTTGTAGTCCTTGGTTAAAAAGTCGTACGGTCGGCAGCCGACCACTGTGGAAACGTGGCCGGGCCCGATGAACGCGTCGAGCCTGAGATCCGGCGACTCCATCAGGGCCTTGAGCGGCGGCACGATGGTGACGTGGTTGCACATCACGGAGAAGTTCTTGATGCCCTCGGCCTTGGCCCGCATAAGCGTCAACGCGGTGGAGGGCGCGGTGGTCTCGAACCCGATCGCGTAGAAGACGACCTGACGATCCGGGTTGTTGACGGCCATCTTGAGCGCGTCCAAGGGTGAGTATACAAAACGGATGTCCGCACCCTCGGCCTTGGCGTCGAGGAAGCTGCCGTCGCCGCCGGGAACTCTCATCATGTCGCCGAAGCAGGTGAAGATCACCCCGTCCTGCTTCGCGACCGCGATGCCGTCGTCCACGCGGCCCATCGGGATCACGCACACGGGGCAGCCGGGACCGTGCACCAGCTCGACGTTCCCGGGGAGGAGGTCGTCGACCCCGTATCGGTAGATGGTGTGCGTATGCCCGCCGCACACCTCCATGATCTTGTAATGGCGGCCCGGCTCCACCGTGGAGCGGATGTTCTCGGACAGGCGCCGACCCAGGTCGGGGTCGCGGAACTCGTCGACGAACCTCATCGGCTCTCCAGCCTGAGGAGCGCGGTTCCGGCGTGGACCAGGAGGCGGTCTCCCGGAGCGGCATCCGGCACCAGCCCGGTGAGGACGTCCTGGCGCGCGCCGTCCTCGCCCTCGCACACGGCCAGCCCCGCGTCGTGCAGTCGCACGACCGTCATGGGCACGCCTTCGTCGGAGCACGTGATGCAGCCGTGCCGGACGTCGCAGGCCCCGGGACCCGTGCCGGTGGGAAGAGGCGGGGACGGGACGTCGGGACGTCTCCCGGAGGCGCTCATTCGATCATGCTCGCCCGGAATTCCTCGAGCTCCTGCTCGTACTCCCGGCCCATCTGTTCGAGGAGCTCGAGGGTGGCCTGGGCCTCTTCCTCGTCCACCCGGGACATGGCGAAGCCCACGTGGATCAGGACCCAGTCCCCGGGGACGACCGGTTCGCCGTCGTCCAGGAGGGCGATGTTCACGGCACGTCGGACGCCGCCCACATCGACCGTGGCGAGCCGTCTCGCCTCGTCGGTGACCTCGACGACCTTACCCGGAATGGCCAGACACATGAGCACGTCCCGCGCCGGGGAAACCGCTGAGTCGTCTCGTCGAGCACCGCCCTTCGGCGGCCAGCGCGGAACGATGCGGCCGTGCCGAACGAACCGCGTCGGCGAGATGGCCCTGCGAAGAAACCAGAAAGCGAGCGAAGGAAGGTGGACCGCAGCCGGTCGATTCTTCCTTACGGTCCAGTCTGTCGGGGCCTGGATCGTGGAGCAAGTCCGGGCCCGGTGCGCAACGGCAGCCAGTCTCTGGACTCGAGACCGTCCCCCGAGGCAGCGACATTCGCACCGTCAGCCCCCCGCCGTCGCCTCCCGGTCCTCCCTCCC
>JAHWKV010000109.1 GCA_019347725.1 Actinomycetota bacterium | reverse complement strand
AGTCCAGCGCGTGATCCCGCGCCACACCGGACAGATCGAATGCCTCGACGCTGCGCGTGCCCGGCTCGAGCATCGTCCGCGAGAAGAACCGTCCGCGGTGTCCGGCGCCGAGGAGCGCAAAGACGACGCTCATGCGGTGCTGTCGACCGGATCTCGCCGGCGCATCGCGAACACCGGGACCACCACGACCAACATGGTAGCCGGAACCGCGAGCGAGGAATCGTTGGCGACCAGGCCGATTACCGCCAACACGGTCAATCCGGCAGCGGCAGCCACCCAGCACGGCTCGCGAGGGCGTCGCGGCGCGTCGGGCCCAATGACCCCGCGCATGACCAGCAACACGTACACGGATGCACCGAGCATCATGACCGCCAGGCTGACCCAGGCAGTGATCTCCGCGCTGCCGAAGCTTGCCTGCAGCCGGCGCCCCAGACTATCGGCAAAGGGTTCCCAGCGTCCCTCCATCAGGTTCTGTGCGAGGCGCGCAAGGTGCGTCCTAGAGCCGTCCGGGCGGCCGGCGTCCACGAAAGCGAACGCCAGGACCGCGGCGACGGTGCCGGCGCCCAGGCCGGCCACGTGCGGCCAGCGGGGCCTGCGTCCGGCCAGCAGGAGCCCGGTTACCCCGAAGGCCGGAATCATCGAGATGACTCCCCCGACGTCGCCGCCAAGCATCGGCAGCCCTTCAACCAGCACGACAAGGACCAACATGACCATCACCGGCCACAGCCCCCTACGTCCGTAGCGTTCAACGACCAGGACCGCCAGCAAGACCGCAGTAGCCCCGAACAGAGCGAAAGCCAGGTTTCCAAAACCTGCGAAGCGTCCGGCCACCGCTACCGAGTAGCCGAAGACCGAGTTGACCTGCAGGGGCGCCCCGAGGACGACATCGAGGGTAAACAGAACACCGATGGCAGCAAGCACCGAAATCAGCCCCAAGCCCTCACGCCGGCGCTCGATAAACGTACCCGTGGCTGCGGTTAAGGCCGCAACGATTACCACGCACGTAAAGTACAAAGCAGTGTTCTGACGAACTAAATCCAGCTGCGCAACCAGGTAGGTCCCGGGCACAACGCCCAGTACGCCCATCGCGAAAGGCTCAGTCCACGAGCGGACTCGCTCGGACAGACGGTGTCCAAACATGACTGCGGCCAGCAGCGCAGAGAGCAGGACAAAGATGGCAGCCACCACCTTCGCCATAAGGCTCTCGTGAAAGTCGGCATCCTCAGCGGCGGCGATCAGATGGCCCACTCGGTCCCCGACGTCCGGCTGCGCCGCCTGGAAGGGCCGGCCTTCGATCTCACTGGCCTGGTCAAGGCCCAGCAGGGCCAAAACCGTCGGCGCTACATCGGCCAGCTGCACGTAACCGTCACGGCGCGTGGTCGACGAGCGCAGCAGTGCCGGTCGGACACCCGGCGAACGTAACGCCGCCACCGCCAGCTCAGGCGTCGAGTCGGATGTGACCGGCGACAAAACTACGACTGCGTCGCGGCTGGGATCGGTGCGCTCCACCAGTTCGCCGAGCAGCGCGTCGGAGGCGGAAAAAGCATCGGCCCGCATGGCCTGATGTTGAACGGCGTCGGCCAGGTCTGCGTAAAGGCTGGCGCGGTGCAGGTCCGAGGCTTCCACCAGGACCACCCGCGGGCCCTCAGCAGACCAAAACGCGTCGAACTCGCTCAAGACTGCGTCCTGATTCAAACGGTGCCCGAATGGAGCACGCGCGTCCTTTTGAAGCAGGCCTCGCCCGACTTTACCGTGGGGCACGACACCGTCGGAATCCATCAGCGCCGTTGCCGCCCCTCGCGCATAAGCTCTCCGCGGTAGCCGTTCGCCCACAGCCCCCTCGACCGTGTCGGCATTGGCTATGACCGCCCGCTCAACTCCCGCCGCGCGAAGCAGGTCGCCCAGGTGTCCGGGCTTGGCTCCAAACGGCGAATCGTCGTTCCGGGCGATCGCCTCGCCGGCGGGCAAGTAAACCAGTCCCTTAGGCACGCGCCCCAGGCGGCGCTCCAAGATGATCGAGGATGGGACGCCTAAATAAAGCTCATCCGGATCCAGCGCTACGCCGGCGTCCGCGGACGGCGCCAGGGCGCGCGTCCCGGCACCGATGGACAAATATGCGTCGGTGATGGAAGCGGGCCGGCGGCCGATACGGGTGGACAGGTCCCCAACCGCCGCGGTTTCCAAAAATGCGTCTAAGTTCGGCGTCTCATGTTCCAGAACATCCGCCCAGCGCACCCCCGGCAAAGAAATGATCAGGACCCGATCGACTACCTCAACCGGCCGGGCCGACTCCGAGGCGCACCCGCCCAAGAGTCCGGCAGCCAGAGCCAGGCACAGCAGCAGGCGGACCGCGCGGTGTGTCATGAAACGGGGTCTCCCGTCGGCGGGGCGCCGCCTTGAGCCTCCTCCGACCACGGACGCTGGGTCAAAGAGCCCGGAAGTCCCAATACGCGGTATCCAAGCAATACCAGGCCGCCGCCGATCACGCCGGCTCCGGCCAGGACCGCCATATCGTACAGACGCCCACTTCCACCCTCGAGTACCGCCCGACTAGCAAACCAGACCAGGATCCCGACGGCGATGGATACCGCCGACATCGACGCCAGCCGCGCCGGCAGCACGGAACCCCCCGTTCGCCGCGCCAGGCCGCGCATCAACACAATGCAACCTACGGTATACGCGATCGTGTGTCCCGCCCCCAGCAGCGCCACGCGGGCCGCGCCGTCCGCGACCAGGGCCCCGATGGCCATGACACCCACGCCGACCAGCGAAACGGACACGGCTACCACCCCCGGCAGACGGCTTTCGTTAAGGGCGTAATAAGCACGCGCCAGCAGTAGGAACCCACCGTATGGAAACAGTCCCACGGCCAGGGCCGCCACCGCTGCCGCCAGGAGCCGGGGCCCCTGCTCGGCGGCCTCGCCGAACGCGACCAGCCGCATACCCGGCAGCGCCAGAGCCACCATCGCCGCCGTGACGGGCAGCACGAACAGGGCGATTCGCTCCAAGGCCCAGCGCACGGACGCCCGGAACTTCTCGAGGTCGGGCTCGGCGCCCTCGCTCACGAGCTCGGGAAGGATAGCCGTTTGAACGGGCTGCGAGAGGATCCCGAACGGCGCCAAGAAGAAGACCCACCCCACCTGGTACGCAACCACCGCACCCTCCACCGCGGACCCCGCCACAATGGCCGCCCCGAGCAAGATGCCCGCCGCACTGTGCAGCATCACGCCCCAACCGGACTGCTTGAGCACTGCGCGCACCCGCGCGTCGCGCCAGCGCATCCGGGGCCAAAGATGAAAACCCGAAGCCCTACAGGCCACCAGAAGAATCCCCACAAAGGCGGCCACGCCCCCCGTGCCGGAGGAGACGAGAAGCCAGCGCTCGTATGCGGAAAGGGCGAATCCCGGCGTGCCCTGCACCGACTCTGAAAAGGCGAGCAGGCATCCCACCATCACCACCGTGCTTCCGATGGGAGCAGCCACCGTCACGGCGAAACGCCGGCGGGCGTGGAGTACGGCAATGGCTATGGTTCCCGCCCCGTACATGACCACCTGCGGAGCAAAGAACCTTAATAAGTAGGTCACCAGCTCCCTTTGCTCGGTTACCACATCGGAGGGGACCCCAAGAGTCAGCATACGGGCCAGCAGCGGCGCCGCCACCACAACCCCGAGGGCAACCGCTCCGAGCGCGAGCACTGCGACACCGAGAACCCCGCCGGCCACATCTTCAGCGCCCTCGTCGTCGCCGGCGTTCATCAACCGTACGAATGTCGGGACCAGCACAGCGGAAAGCGCCCCCGCGGCCAGCAGCTCGAACAAAACGTTGGACAGGGAGTTGGCCGAGGTGAATGCGTTGCCCAGATAGCTGGTCCCGAGTACGGCAGCCACTACCAGCACCCGCACGAAGCCGGTAGCGCGGGAAAACGCAACAATCACACCCATGCCCACCGCCGCGCGCGCGGCACCGGTCGCTTTGCTCATGTCCGACCGGTGGGCGCAGCGGCAGATGCGAGCAGTTGGATCGGTGCTCCCAACCTACGGTGAATTGTTGGGCCGGTTTGCAGGCCGTGCTCCTTAAAAGGACTTGCATGACGCGAGAAGTTCAAGTCGGGCCGTAGCCTACAACACCATATCCGGCCCGGAGCACTTCGGGCTCTGCCAGGTTACCGGCCCGACGCCTTCCTCGGCGGCAACTTATTTCGTACCATCAGATAGGTTGGATCCCAACGCTAAACGGAGGAAGGAAGAATTACCGATACCTGCGGCAAGGGCCGATTTAACCGCGACGACGACGGGGTCTGGCGCTACGGCCCCGGAGGCAGAGCCGTATTCGGCGCACAGGACATGACGTGGACCAACTTCTTCGACTTTCCCCGCGGCGTGACCGACAAGGGGGAGGTTGTGCACGTTGCCCGCGGCTTGGCCATGGAGGACAAGGCGCTGGCATGGTGCTTGGAGTGGGATGAAGGTGGACCCACCATCGATATACCCGCCTCAGAATGGGACAAGCGGGACGAGGTGATCGGTATCTGGGCGCCCGAGCTGCAGCACGAGGGCGGCATTCGAGGTATGAAGTTCGATTCGCTCAACGAACAATCGGACAGCATCTATGCAAACGTGCCCGTTGCCCCCAACCGGCCAGCTCCCGACCGGGTACGGCGCTTCACTCTGCTAGAGCGGGACCTGCGTCGCAAGACCAAGGCGGCGGAACCCATAAAAGTCAACAAAAAGGGGTGGGTTCCCTGGTGGGACCGACCCCGACGCGACGGAACGTTTAACTAGGTCTCCGGACTCGGAGTAGGCACTGAGGCGGTAGCTCCGTCGCCTGTGCCGTATGCGCCGAACTGGCCCTCCAGTGCGGCCCGGAGTCCCAGCGCCATCGACACTTGACCCATCGCCGATTCCACCCCATCCACTGTGACGATTCGCAGGTCTCTATCGCTGCGCAGGGCTTCGAGAATGACTCCGGTTCTTCCGGACACCCCCACAGCGGTCACGACCTCCTCCCCGGACAATGCTCTTGCCAGCGGCACGACGACCCGTTCACCGAACGCCGGGGAAACCTCCGCGCCGAGCATAACCACGGCCGGCGGGATCTGGACGGGCGCGTCGTCGGCGAGCGGCATTAGAGCAACATCGCCTCTGACCAAGCCGGCTTCCGCGAGCCGCGGAAGAATCTGCGGATTGACTCCGGAGAGAGCTTCCACCAGCAGA
>JAHWKV010000108.1 GCA_019347725.1 Actinomycetota bacterium | reverse complement strand
ACGCCGCTGAGCAGGTAGGCCAGCTGCAGCCCGGTCACCGTGATCACGGGCACCAGGGCGTTGGGCAGCACGTGCTCGCGGATGATCCGCCGTTCGGGCAGCCCCTTGGATCGGGCGGTGCGGATGAAGTCCTCGCCCATCTCCTTCGCGTAGCCGCCCTTGTCCTCGGACTCTTCGGCCTCGAGTTCCATCTCCACAAATTTGGCGCCGACGCTTTGGACCTGATCCTTGACGGCCGGACGCACGTCGTAGGCTTCGACTTGCGCGCCCAGCCGCTTGGCCGTGGCGCAGGCCTGCAGACCGGCGACGCCGCATCCGATTACAAAAGCCTTCGCCGGCTTGAGGGTTCCGGCGGCGGTGGTGAGCATGGGAAACATGCGGGGCAACGAGCCGGCCGCCACCAGTACGGCCTTGTAGCCGGCTACGGTCGCCTGGGAGGACAGGGCATCCATGCTCTGGGCGCGGGTGATTCGGGGCATCATTTCAATGGACAGGACGGTGGCTCCGGTCTTGGCCATCTCGGCTATGCCTTCCGGGTTTCCCAGCGGATCGGTGAAGCCTATGAGGACCTGGTCCCTGCGGAGCTTGCTGAGGTCGGCCTTGCCGTGCTCTGGGCTGTTGCCGTAGGTGTGCACCTGCAAAACGATGTCCGCCCCGAACGCCTCGTCGCGGGTTCCGATCTTGGCACCCTTGTCCTCGTAGGCCTTGTCGACGAAGCCCGCTGCGCGTCCGGCGCCCGACTCGATGATTGTTTTGATCCCGGCTCTGGCCAGGGCGCCGAGCACTCCGGGCACCAGCGCTACTCGGGCTTCGCCGGGGAACGTTTCGGCCGGTACTCCAACCGTGAGCTGCGGCTCCTCCGCCACTTTTAGACCTCCTTATTAATTTCTTCTCAGCGTTGTATCAGCCCTGAGTGCCAGCCGATCCCTGCTGTTGAGTACCACTAAATCAGGCAAAACTTCGATAAATACTGTCGGAGTAGGCTACTGGAAACGGGGCGTCGAAAGCATCTTCGTCGGGGACGCTAAGTTCCGATCGGTGGTTGCTGCGATCCGGAATGGCCTTATACTTTTCCACAGAGGTTTGAAAGCGCTTCCGCGCGAAATGACGGGTTGAACAAAAGTGGGCTTATAAGCCCACTTTTGTTTCCCCAGGACAAGCGACAAGAACGGTAGTGGACGGCTGGAAGGCCTCGGGCCCGCTGTTTGAACCCCGGCCTTTGTCAGGGAAGGTCCCGGCAAGCTGTAAAAGAAGTTGGAACGGAGGTGGCTGCTGTGGCTCGGGATGAGCTCGACGCCTTCGTTTATGAGATTAGCGAATCCATTGCGGCCGACTGCGGCGCCGAGTTGGTCGACGTCAGGTTCTCCGGTTCACGCAAGCGCAGGGTTTTGGAGGTCATCGTTGATCGCGACGGCGGTGTCGACATGGACCTGGTGGTCGAGGTGTCCCGACGACTCTCTGAGGCTCTGGACGAGCGAGACCCGATTGCGGGCAGCTACACCTTGGAGGTGGCGTCGGCCGGGCTGGAGCGGCCACTGGTCAAGCCTGCCGACTTCGCTCGCTTTGCCGGTCGTGAGGCAAAGGTTGTGTGTCACGAGGAGGTTGATGGTAAGAACCAGTTCGTAGGGGTTATTCGTCCGGGCGACGAAGAAGCCTTCATCGTCGAGCCCGAAGAAGACCCCGGGGTGAGGGTTCCCTACGAGGCAGTAAAGAAGGCGCATCTGACAGTTGACTGGGAAAAAGAATTGGGGCGGCGTTGAGCGCGATGGGGGACCTCGCCGGCGTAAGTCGAAGTTCGTTGGAGGGACCAAATGAATCCGATTGATATGGATGCTCTGCGGCTGGTTGAACGCGAGAAGGGCATCTCGTTCGAGAGTGTTGTGGTTGCCCTCGAGCAGGCACTGGCTGCTGCCTACAAGCGTTCCTCGCAGGCGGTTGCCCCTGAGGCGCGAGTAACGATAGATCGCCAATCCGGGGAGGTGGTCGTCTACGCCCAGGAGGTGGAGGAGGACCCGGTAACCGGTGAGGTCAAGGTGCTCAAGGAATGGGAGGCGACGCCGCCGGACTTTGGACGGATCGCAGCGCAGACCGCCAAGCAGGTAATTTTGCAGCGCATACGCGAGGCGGAGCGGGAGATCACCTACGGGGAATACTCCGGCAGGGAAGGCGACATCGTCACGGCCATCATCCAGCAGGCCGACCCGCGCTATGTGGTGCTGGACCTGGGCAAGGGCGTGGAGGCCTCGCTTCCACAGCAAGAGCAGGTGCCCGGTGAACGGTACGATCACGGGGCTCGCATCAAGGCTTACATCGTTGAGGTGCGCCGTTCGCCCAAAGGCCCGCAGATCATCTGCTCGCGCACCCATCCGAATCTTATCCGGCGGCTGTTCGAGTTGGAGGTCCCTGAGATTGTCGACGGCATCGTCGAGATCAAGCAGGTTGCCCGCGAGCCGGGGCACCGCTCGAAGATCGCAGTCGGCTCTACCGATCGAAACGTCGATCCCACCGGCGCCTGCGTAGGTCCGCGGGGATCCAGGGTGCGTATGGTGGTCAACGAGCTTCGGGGCGAGAAAGTAGATATCATCGCCTGGTCGGACGACATCGGTGAGTTTGTTGCCAATGCCTTGTCTCCGGCGAAGGTCAAGGAAGTGCGTATCGATCCCGAGACGCAGACGGCCGAAGTGACCGTTCCGGACTTTCAGCTGTCTTTGGCCATCGGCAAGGAAGGGCAAAATGCTCGTCTCGCGGCGCGGCTGACGGGTTGGCGGATTGACATCAAGAGTGAGTCTCAGGCGTCTCAGGACAAACCGGAGCTATCCGTCGAGCCTACGGTGGTTGAGCTTCCGGCGGATGCACCTGGAGCAGCAGCAGAAGGAACGAGCTCCGCGGTAGGTGGTTGAGCGCTCCTGCTGCGGGTGTCGCGTCCGGCGTGAGCAGCACCAGCTGGTTCGCTTCTGCCGGACCGCCGATGGCTCGGTCGTTCTGGACGGTACCGGCACTTTAGGGGGCAGGGGAAGCTATGTCTGCCGTAGTGTGTCCTGTTTGAGCGCGGCGTTGAAACGCGCAGCGCTGGCAAGGTCGCTGAGAGCGAAGATAAGTGAAGAGCAAGCTGCGGATTTAACAGATGAGTTCGTGAGATATCTTGGAGTGGTCGATGGCGAGCACCAGAGTTCATGAAGTTGCTAAACAGCTTGGCATGTCTTCGAAAGAGACTGTCAGCAAGTTCGTCGCGCTCGGGGTAAAGGTATCCAGCCACGCCTCCTCGGTATCCGACGAGGACATAGACCGGTTGGTCAAGTCCCTGGACAGCGTCGACGGCAAGTCTCAATCCGGGAAAGCGAGCACCAAGGCCGCTCCTGCCAAGACGGCGAAGGCCTCAAAGACATCAAGGCAAGATCAAGCGCCTAAACCTGCCGCCAAGACGCAGCCGTCCAAGGCCAAAGCTCCCGAGACCACTAAATCCAAGAAGGAAAGCTCTAAGCCCAAGTCCGCGGAGGCGGCTCCCAAGGCGCAACCGGCTAAGAGCGAGGCGCCACAGCGGGCGGTGGAACCCAAGGCGAAGGAACCGGAGCAGGCGGCACCAAAGGCTCCGGCTGCGCAACAGCAGCCGGCCCCTCAGACCGAGGGAGCCGAGGCCGCCGAACCCGGCACCGAGGCTGCGGCCCCGGCGGCCGTAGAGTCCGACGTAATCCACGTGCCGCACGGGGTTACCGTCGAGGAACTGGCCGAGAAGGTGGACAAGCCTGCGGGCGAGATCATCAAGATGTTGCTGGTGCTGGGTGAGATGAAGACGATTAATCAGTCGCTGCCCGACGCCTTGGTTGATCTGGTCGCCCAGGAGCTGGGCATGAACATCGAGGTTGTCTCGGTGGAGGAAGAGGCCAAGGAGCAGGAAGAGCAGCAGCTGACCGTTGTCGACGATCCCTCCGAGCTGGAGCCCCGAGCGCCGATCGTCACCGTCATGGGTCACGTCGACCACGGCAAGAGCTCGATCCTGCAGCAGTACCGTAAGAAGGAAATGCTCGCCCTGGAAGCCGGGGGTATCACCCAGGCCATCGGCGCCTATCAGGTGCACGATCCCGAGGGTGGGCTGGTCACCTTCATCGACACCCCGGGGCACGAAGCCTTCACCCAGATGCGCGCCCGCGGAGCTCAGGTCACCGACATAGCCATTTTGGTAGTGGCAGCCGACGACGGCGTCCAGCCTCAGACCGTAGAGGCGATGGACCACGCGGTAGCTGCCGGCGTCCCGATAATCGTCGCAGTCAACAAGATCGATAAGCCCGAGGCCGATCCCATACGCGCCCGCCAGCAGCTGGCCGAGCTCGGCCTGCAGCCGGAAGAGTGGGGTGGGGAGACGGTGTTTGTGGATGTCTCCGCCAAGCAGGGCACCAACCTCGACGAGCTGCTGGAGATGATTCACCTGGTGACCGAGATGCAGGAGCTCAAGGCCAATCCGAACACGTCGGCTCGAGGCGTCTCCATCGAGGCTCACCTGGACAAAGGGCGCGGCCCGGTTGCGACCTTGATCGTCCAGCGCGGCACCCTGAAGGTTGGCGAGCCGCTGGTGTGTGGCGCCGCTTGGTGCCGGGTGCGGGCCATGACCGACGAGGCCGGGCACAAGATCAAGAAGGCAGGACCGTCCCGGCCGGTTTTGGTGACGGGTTGGTCCAAGGTCCCCGAAGCGGGCGACGAGTTCAAGGTCGTGGCCGACGACCGCGAAGCCAAGCGGATAGCGCAGGAGCGGGAGTCCCGGCTGCGGCAGGCGGAGTTTGCCGCCGGAGGCAAACCGATGAGCCTCGAGGATCTGCTCTCCAAGACTCGCACCGGCGATGTTCCGGAGCTCAAGCTTATCGTCAAGGCCAACACGCAAGGCGCGATCGAAGCGCTGGCCGAGTCGATCGACAAGATGGACTCGACCTTGGTGAAGACCGTGGTGCAGCGGCGTGCCGTTGGGGCCATCAACGAAAACGACATCTGGATGGCCAAGGCCTCCGGGGCCATCGTGGTCGGTTTCGCCGTCCGGCCCGATGCAGGCGCACGGCAGCTCGCCGAGAAGGAGGGCGTCGATGTCCGCCTCTACGAGGTCATCTACCAGCTGCTGGACGACATCGAGAAGGCGACCCACGGACTGCTAGCGCCGCTCGAGGAAGAGGTCGTCACCGGAACAGCCGAGGTCAGGGAGCTGTTCAAGACTCCCAAGGGCATGGTGGCCGGCTGCTACATCACCGAGGGCAACGTCAGGCGTAACTCCAGGGTGCGGTTGCTGCGAGAGGGCAACGTCATGCACAGCTCTGAGG
>JAHWKV010000107.1 GCA_019347725.1 Actinomycetota bacterium | reverse complement strand
GCCGAAGCCGGCGACTTCTTCGCCCTCGGGCGCAATTGAAGCTCGATTTCCCCGGGATGTGGCAGGCACGGCTTGCCGGCTACAACGTCGTGCCGCAAACCATCGGCATGTCCGGAGCCGAGGTTTACCGGCTCACCGCCGACGGCCGCGATCCGCTCTTACTCAAGACCGAGCCGGTCTCGCCCTTCTCCGAGGTCCCGGGCGAGGCAGCCCGGCTGATGTGGCTGCGCAGCCAGCGCATCCCCTGCCCGACGGTGGTTGGCACCGCCGAGCGCGCCGGCCGGCTCGGACTTCCGATGGCGCTCGCTATCATCGGCGGTATTCCCGAGCGATTCGCCTCCTTCGCTGAGATCCACCGCCGCGCGGCGCGCGAGGCAGGGCATCCGCCGCCTGCGCTGAGCATCAACTCGCACGGCTACATAGCCGAAACTGCCCGCGAGGCCATAGACGATTCCTTCCCTTACGTGGCCGACACGATGAATCGCATAGGGCGGGAGCGAGGCTGGCAACCGATGACCAAGGCCGACTACGAGGCCAGTGCCGAACTCACCGGCGCCAACTTCGTCGGGACCCCCCAACAGGTGATCGACAAGATTTTGTTCCAGTACGACATATTCGGGCATCAGCGCTTTTTGGTTCAGTTCAGCGTGGGAACCATGCCCCACGACAAGATCATGCGGTCGATTGAGCTGTATGCCACCCAGGTGGCGCCGGTGGTGCGCAAAGAAGTAGCCCGCCGCAAAGCCGCCGCGGCAGCCTCCTAGGCCGCACCGGAACGGGATCCGGAGGCATTTATATGCAACTGTGGCAGTGGAGCGCGCTGTTCCTGCTTGCCGCAGCCGCGCTGGGGTGGGCCGGCACCTCAGTAGCGCACACCGGCGATGAGATCGCCGAGCGCACCCGCCTCGGGGGGCTGCTTGTGGGCATGCTCCTGGTGGCCGCTGCAACATCGCTGCCGGAGATCGCCACTGTTATGGGCGCTGCGGCGGCTGCGGCGCCAAACCTTGCCGTAGGGAGCCTACTCGGCAGCTCCATGGCCAATATGGCCATCCTCGCGGTACTGGCCCTGACTCACCGGCAAGCCAGGGTGTGGACGAGCGTCGAACCGGCGCAGGCGCAGGTGGCCTTGCTTGCCATGCTGCTGACCGCATTTGTCGCAATCGCCATTGCCACGCCGGTGGGAGTGCGGGTGGGATGGATAGGGCTCGACTCACTGCTCGTATTGCTCCTCTATGTAGCGGCCGTAGCACGGATCAACAATTCGCGACGCTCCCGCGCCGCGCCCTCCGCCGGTGCGCTGGCGCAGGACGGATCCAAAGTGATCGACTCGGACCGGCGGTGGCTCCGCCCGGCCCTGTGGCGCTTCGGAATAGCCGCCCTGGTGATCCTGGTCGCAGGCCCCACAGCCGCTTTGGCGGGAAAGGGGATAGTCGAGACCTCGGGGCTATCGGAGACCTTTGTAGGCGTGCTGTTCTTGGCCCTTGCCACTTCGCTACCGGAGTTGCTGGCCTCCATCGGGGCGGTTCGCATCGGCGCACACGACCTCGCCGTGGGCAACTTGTTCGGCAGCAACTCCTTCAACATGGTGGTGGTGCTGTTTGCAGACCTCGCGTACCTGCCGGGCCCAATTTTGCGGATAACCGATCCGGCGCAGATCGTCGCCGTCGCCGCCGCCATCGCCCTCATGGCAATTCCTCTAGCGACCATCGTCGGCGGCAAGGCAACCAAGCGGCGGTTTGAGCCCGCAGCGTTGGTTGTACTGCTTGTCTACGCTGCGTCCCTAGCCCTCATATCTCGTCCTTAAGCGGCGTGATCCCCTTACGCTTGCGCCTGCAGGGAGGCCAGCGCCCCCCGGCCCAGCGTCTGGCCGATCTGGCCGGCGGCGTCCCGCTCCTGGCGTAGGATGCTCTCCGCGAGCGCAACGGTAGCAGCATCGTCGGCCCGCTCCGCCACGTACTTCAACTGCTCGTACCCGGCAATCTCGAGATGCTCCACCGCATAGGCGAAGGCGGCAAGCTTGCCCGGGGTGTCCGGCTGAGCCTTGAAGAAAGCTCCCCAGCTCAATGCTCCTAGGCCCAGCCCCGCATCCTTGATCACCGAGGAGGTTGCTCCGAGCTCTTGAATGCGGCTCTCGAGCAGCTCCCGCTGTTCAAGACTTTCCCCAAGATGGTTCAGGTAATTCTCCCGCAGTACAGGGTCCTGCTCGTGCTTACCGGCGTCCACGAGCAACTGCACCGACTGAGCTTCCATGGCGTGTGCATCCGATAGGTAAGCCTTGAGCTGCCGGTCAATGTCTTCGGTCTTGGTGATACGCAGCGACTCGGCCGCAGCCGCGTCGAATAAGGAGGCCAAGCGGTTTTTCATGCGCCGCTCTTCCTTTTGGATGTGCCGTGCCGTTTCCTCGGTGGAGGAGTCGCCGGCCTGATGGGCGATTTCGCCCAAAAAAGCGTACGCCGCCTCCTCGAGAGCTTCGTACGAGTAGGCGTGGGCCACCAGCTTGCCGGGCGTGTCCGGCTGAACGTTGGCGAACAAGATAAAACCGGATGCCGCACCCTTCATCACCAGGTCTTTGAACACCGACGAGCTCACGCCGTGCCGCTCCAAACATTCTCCGATCAGCTTCTCGTGGTCCACGGTCTCGTGCATGTGGTTTTCGAACAGACGCTCCAGCTCGTCGAGTCCGGCGACGTTGCGCGCGGCCTTGAGCTGAGCAAGCGCCTGCTCCTCGATGGCATGCACGTCCTTTAGGTACTTGATGAGCTGCTGCTCGTACTCCGGCATCGTTTTTTCCCTTCGTCCAAAACACCACCACTGACATTTGTTTGCGCCGCCGGACTGGCCGTCACGAGCCGGCCGCTACGAGCGACCGAGGGGGCCCGACGGGTTTGCGTGCTGGTAGTCAAGTACCCAGTTGGTAGAGGGGTTATGCCTTGAGAAGGGAGCGCGGGGTGTACGGGGCGTGGCCTCGATCTATCCGGGCGGCGGCTGTGGCGTAACCCCTGTTCCGCCCAAAGCGGCCTCGGCAGGCCGGTCGACAGCACGGAACCTCTCAATGAGATCGGCGGCCAGGTGGTACCGGCCGAACGGCGGTATGAGATAGAAACCTGCGGCCAGGTTACCCAGCTCCTCACCGGTCTGCAGCGCAAACTCCAGGCCCACTTGCTCACCGCGGTCGCCGGCGGCAGCCATGCTCTCCAGAACCCTCTCCGGAACCGATATGCCTGGAACCTCGTTGTGAAGAAACTCCGCATGACGCAGCGACACCAGGGGCAACAGGCCGACCATTATGTGAAGGTCGAGCTTTCCATAGCGTTCCTCGTACCGCCGCCGGAAGTTCTTCAGCGGCTCACTCGAAAACAGCGGCTGCGAGTAGGCGAAGTCCGCGCCCGCCCGGACCTTGCGATTCAAGACCTTGAGCTCACGGTCCAGATCCTGCGCGCCGAGGTTTACCGAGCAACCCACCGTGAAATGGGTGGCCTCGCCGATGGAGGCGCCGGAGCGGTCGAGACCATCATTCATGTTATTGGCGATCAAACCGATCAAGCCGGACGGGCTGACGTCGGCGTGATCCGCAGCCTGCGGGTAATCGCCTATGGCCGTCGGGTCACCCATGCACACGAAGACGTTACGGATGCCCAGGGCATGGGAGGCCAGCAGGTCCCCTTGAATGCGCAACAGGTTTCGGCCCCGGGTCGGGAAGTGCAAGACCGTGGCGATCGCGGCCTCCTGCTGTATGAGGTGGCACGCCGCCCACGGGCTCATCCGCATGCGCGCCATTGGGCTGTCGGCCACGCTCACCGCGTGAGCGCCGGCCTTGGCGAGGGTATCGGCCGCTGCCACCATTCGCGACGCCGACGCAGAACGCGGGGGCGCCATCTCGACGACAAACGTCTTCTCTTTCGTACGCAGCGCCCGCGCGAAAGAGCCGGGTTCAAGTCCCTGGTCGGACTCGACTCGCAGTCTCCGAGCAGCAGTAACGGACTCGGCGGCCTTTCGCACCTGCTGCGTACGCGGCGACGCCTCGACCTGGGCCAGCGCAGCTCCCATGGCCTGTATATGCTCCGGGCCGGTCCCGCAACACCCGCCGATAATCGATACGCCCATCTGCGCAAACCTGACGGCGTAATCGGCCATGTAGCTCGGGGCAGCCCGGTAAATGAGCCGGCCGCCGATACGGTGCGGCTGTCCGGCGTTGGGCATCGCCAGCAACGGAAGCTGGGGCTGACGGTAGCGGATCGTCTCCATTAGGCGCAATACCTGCGCGGGACCCTCGGAGCAGTTCACCCCTATTGCGTCGACGTCAAGCTGTCCTGCCCGCTCGGCCACGGTTTCTGCGTTTTCGCCCAGCAGCGTGTGGTCGTCGCGGGTAAAGGCAAAGGAGACCAGCACCGGGAGCGAACACACCGCGCGGGCGGCCAGGATCGCCTGCTCCGCCTCGGCGACGTCGGTCTGGGTCTCAATGAAAAGCACGTCGACGCCCGCCTCGGCCAGCGCCGAGATCTGCTGCCTAAACGCGTCCGCAGCTTCCTCGGCCCGCACTCGCCCGTACGGTACCAGCCGCACGCCCAACGGCCCCACCGAGCCGGCAACGATCTCGGAGCCCGCGTCCCGAGCAAGCTTCACTCCGGCGGCGTTGATCTCAGCCACGCGCCCGCCCGCGCCGTCCTCGCCCAACTTGTACCGGTTGGCTCCAAAGGTGTTGGCCTCGATAAATCGGGCCCCCGCCGCCACGAAGCTGCGGTGCAGCGCCAGAACCGTGTCGGGCTCGGTCAGGTTGAGCGTATCGAAGGTGGAGGTCACCTCCGCCCCGCCGGCGAGCAATCCGGTGCCGGTTCCGCCATCGCCGAGGATGGGGCCGGCCTCGATCAACTCCTTAAAAGTGTTTCGATCCATGAAAACTTGTCCCTGTTGTGCAGCAGCGCCAGACCCTCCCGCCCGGTCACCCAAGTATAGGGTTCAGCGCCCTCCCGGCCGCTTGAACCACTTGGCGATCGACTCCTCGTTGCGATCGCCGGCGAGGTATTCCTGCACGCCGGCGAAGAAGTCCTCCGCCGATTGAGTCTCGGGGGATGCGGGCGCGGCCGCCTCGTCGAGCTCGGCGCGCTGGTCAAGATCGGCGGGCCCGATGAGCTCGGCTCGCGCGTCGACGCCCTCGCCGGCCAGCCGGGCCAGGAGGGGGGGAACCTCCAGCACGCCCTTCGAGCGCTCGAGGCGACCGACGAAGCCCAGGCGCACCGGCCCGTCATCGGGGGACGCGTCGGGGGGCGGCAAGAAGCGCGCGCGATCGACCGAGGGGGGCAGCACGACGACG
>JAHWKV010000106.1 GCA_019347725.1 Actinomycetota bacterium | reverse complement strand
TTCCGCGTCCGCGGGTTCGTCGACCTGGAGCGACACGTAGAGTCCCTGGGGCTTCTCGTAGTACTCCGGAGGACTGTCCGACGCCATCAAGACCTGATCGCCCACGTCCAGGCGGGCATGCATGATCCTGTCGTGCCACGCGGGCGGAACCTCACCCGCACTCGGCGATTCGATCTTGGCCTCGACTGTGTCCGCCTGGCATGCGGGATTTCCTTCCACGAGCTGAGGGTCGACCTCCGGCTCGCTGTCGTCGTGGCTAGCCCACGCCATGTTCGTGCCGAGCAGCGTAAACAACAGCATCATTGCGACCGCATATAGGCGGCTACTTCTTGGTACGGGCATGCTTACCTCCAAGTTTCAACGGATAAAGAGGCGTAGAGGCAGAGGGTTCCGCGCTCCGGGTCCTCTGGGATGTCCCACCCGGCTGGCGTTTTGTGCGGCTCAGCCGGGGAATAGGGATTAGCCGACGGTCAGTGAATCCTCCTTTCCTCAGCATTAGCGCGGCGACGCCCTACACAGGCAACAGGTGAATACTTATATCATGAGTAAACCATGACGGCTAGTTGTTGTTAAGGCAAGGTTTTGATGTACTTGAAAAACGGACTAGCGCGCCGACGCGGGTTTAGCTTCGAGTGCGCAGTAGCTTGGTCACGGATGTTACCGGCGGGGTGTGGCGGTCTCTTCCGTTAGCCGCGGTGGGAAGTGCGGCGCAGCCTCTCCTTGAAGGAAAGGTTCTCGTCCGAAGTCGGCTGCTCCGGCTGCGCTTCGGTCGGTGCGCCCGAAGGGGTTCTATGGGTCATAGGGTGGGCGCTCGTGGGCTCCGAGGGCCGCTCCCGGCCGTACGAGGTCGTGGGGGCGGGGGCGTTGGATATGACGTACTCATCCAAGTCAGTGGTTGTTTCCTTCTTAATCTTTTTGCCCTTGCCCTTGGTTGTGTAGGAGTAGTTGTAGTAGTAGCTGCTGTCGGACGGACGCTCGATGAAGTTGACCGCTATGCCCAGCACCCGGACCTCCAGGCGCTCAAAGTTTTGGATAACCTCTTTGGCCTTCACCCAGTCGGTCTCGCCGGCTCTTACCACCAGCACCACGCCGTCGGTTTGCGGGCCCAAGGCTGCCGCGTCGGTCACCGGCAGGGCCGGGGGAGTGTCCAGCACCAGGATGTCGGCCATGGTGTCGGCCTGATCCAGTAAGTCCGCCATGCGGGCGCTACCGAGCAGCTCGGAGGGGTTGGGCGGGATCTTGCCGGCGGTGAGCACTGACAGGTTGGGTATCGCCGTTGGGCGCAGGGCCTGGGCCAGCGTCACCTGCCCGGTAATCACATCTGTTAAGCCCGCGCCCTGAAACGAGTCCAGCAGGTAGTCGCCCATGACCGGCCGGCGCAGGTCCGCCTCAACCAGCATTACCTTGGATCCCGCTGCTGCCAGCCCGGCCGCCAGGTTGGCCGCCAGGGTGGACTTGCCCTCGGCGGGGAAGGTGCTGGTGACCAGCACCCGGTTGACCGGGGCATCCACCGAGTAGAACTGGATGTTGGTACGCAGCATCCGGATGGACTCCGCCTGTGGGGAGTTGGGGCTGTCCTCGATGAACAGCGACCGATCCTTACCGAAGGGCCCCCACGGTATGGCCGCCAGCACCGGGTAGGGGGCGAAGATCCGGGCTACGTCCTCCTTGGATTTAACGGTGGTGTCCAGCTGGTCCAGCAAGAAGGCCAGGCCCACCCCCAGCATGATGCCCAGTACGCCGCCGATGAGGCTGTTGACGGTGGTTCTAGGCCGGACCGGCTCGGTTGGTTCCAGAGCAGGTTCCAGGATGCTGGCCGATACGCCGAAGTTCTTCTCCTGGTCCTCCACAAAGGTCTCCACCAGCGCGTTAGCGTACTGCGCGGCCAGGGTGGAGGAGGTGCTCTCCACCGAGACCTCGACCAAGCGGGTGTCGGGGACCACCCGGGTGGTTATGCGGTCGGCCAGCTCTTTAGCCGAAAGGTTGGTGTTTACATCCTCGACCACGGACTGGGCCAGGGGTCGACTTTTTAGAATCTCCGCGTAGGAGGCTATGTACTGCTGTGAGAAGTTAAGCTCCTGGAGCGCCCCGGCGGCGTCATCGCGCTCGAGCTGCCGCGGGCCGACGAAGACTACGGCCTCTCCCTCGTATATGGGGGTCATACGCAGGGAGAAAGCCAGGGCCGCGCCGGCCACGACTGCAGTGCACAGCAGTATCAGCCAGCGGCGGCCCCACAGGATTTGCAGGTAGTCACGTAGTTCCAATGCTTCAGACCTTTCGCTCGGAAGGGTCCGAACTTAAAGCTGTGCCCGCGTTTACTATGCCTGCCGCCTGATCATCGCTCGGTTAAGCGTCCGAGGCGGCACGCCGCCGGCGGGCTGCGCCCAGCAGCACGGTACCCAGCAGCAAGGATGCCATCGCTGCAGCCGCCAGGGGCAGAGCATCCACACCGGTGCGGACGAGCTTGCCTCCGCCAGCGGCCTGAATCTTTTTGACGATGACCGTCTCGCCGCCGCCACCACCGGCTGCCGCAGCTGCGCTTGAGCTGGAGCTGGAGCTGTTGTTCACGACGACCGTGGTGTCGCCGCCGTCGCCACGACCGACGCGGTCAAACAGGTCCGGGTCGAGGACCCGGATCCGGGTGCTGACGGTGCGGGTCTCGGTAACCTGAGCCAGCGAGAACGCTTGGGCCGAGCGGACAAAATCAAGGTGGAAGACCACCGTGGTACCCGGCGCAAAGCCTGAGCAGAAAACGGTGATGGTTTCGCCGGGAAAGACCACGTTGGCGCTTGCGGAAATGCTTGCGCTTGCGGGTGGATATTCGCCGTCGTCCTCGACGATTACCTGTCCGGTGGCTTCGATGTCGTAAAAGCCCGGCGCAGCGCCCGACGGGATAGTGACGGCCTTTGAACAGTTGCCGTTGCTGTTAACCCTAGTGGTGCCCAGATCCGACGCGAAAGCGGTAGCCGCCAGCGCGAGACAGGTGAGCATTGAAACCGCAATTACGGCTATGCGGCCGATTCGCTTATTGATTTGCATTAATTAAATCCCCCATAGACAACATGCAAGCGATGCCACGTTGTTGACTTTGCGCATTTTGTAGGCACAGCCGCCCATGCAGACGACAATGCCATTGGGGAAGCATACAGTCCTGCAAGCACATAGTCGAGCCTTGAATAGTGAATTATGGCAAATTAACAATTACCTCGCCGGTTTTCAGAACACAACTACAGCCACGGACCGTAGCGCACCTCAAACTCGTGTGCCCGCTCCAGGTCTCCGCTCCAGGTAAGCACGTTGCCCTGCTGTTGCATCCCGCCTGAAGTCCCGTGCACCAGCACCCCCTCCGGAAGTACCACGTCCAGCTTAAAACGGTCCGGATTCAAGGTGGGTTGCTGCTGCACCTTCAGCCGGTAGATGCCCGGATCGTCGACCGGCGGCCGCGTGGACAGGCTCATGGTGGCCGTCTCGCCGGCCAGGATGTCCAGCACCTTGGAGGCCACGCTCAAGCCCTTCTCCTCAAAGGTTTCGATGCTGCTCGGCTCACCGTTGACCGTGGCTTCGGTCACACCGGCGAACTCAGGAAGATAGATGGAGGTGATGGTGCGGTTTAGTCCTGCCGGAACTTCGGGGGAGTACGGCCCGATTATGTAGCGGGGCAGACCCGAGTCGGGGGCGTTGGTTTGTATCTGCACCGTAAGCTCCCCGGCGGGGTTTTGAGGGTCGCGCAGGTCCACCCGGTAAGAGAGGGTGCGCTCGGCGTAGTAGTCGATCTTGTTGGCGCCGGCGTTTTGACCTACCAGCAACAGATAATCGTCGCCCTCGTTATGCTGCAACTCCCCGGACAAGCCCAGACGCTCGATACGTTCCTGCTGTCCGGGGCTCCACATCTGCAGCCGCTTAGTGGTGACCATCTCGCCCAGCGGCTCTATCATCTGGCGGGCCTCGGGAAAGTTGCCGCCTAGCAGGCGGCTCCACACCTCGCGGCCCACCTCCAGCAGCACGCTTGAGCGTTGCTCCTTCGCCGGGAACCTTATGTACGCCTCGTTCAGCGCCAGTTTCAAGAAATTATCCGAGTTGATCTCGCCCATCTCCGCGCTGGTGACCGGCCCTACGAGCCCGAGCAAGTAGTTGAGCCCTACCGCGTCTACGGCAATCACCCCGTCGATCGTCCGCCCCGTGCCGCTTCGCCACATCTTGCTCAACACCCCGGCGGCGGTGGGAAAGTCGGGGGTCATGTTCGCGTTTCGAAAGTTGGACCGAGATGCGTACCGATCGTAGTTTTCCGCAAAGTCCTCCGGAGCATCTACAGGCCCCGGTACCTGCGGGAACTCCCGGTTGTCGTCAAATCGCTCCAGGCTGAGCTGACCGTCGGAGGCGTTGAGGATGCCGAAGGCGCCGATAAACCCCCCGGTAGCCCTGAGCTCAACCGGGTTCTGGATGATCAGCAGCCAGGTACGAGGCTCGCCGGCGCCGAACACGTAGGGCATTAAGGTGGCGGCGTCGCCGGCGTTATGCAGACTGTCGATGGCGTCTTGCATCTCGGTGATGAAGTCGGCCTTGGCGCCGCTTAACGGCGGAAGGATGAATCCGCCCGAGGCTTCGACCGCGGACAAAGCAAGCTCGGCCTGAGTGGCGGCGGATTCAAACCCCGACGCCGCCTCCACCAAGGGATCGATCGGTATCTGCCCGGCGCTAAATCCCCCTTGCAGAACCTCCGGTCCACCCAGCTTCTGCGCCGCCTGCACGGCCGTGGTGGCGGCAGGAGCCGCCAAAGTGGCCCCCTCGGCCAGGGCCTCGGCGGCGCGCAGGTTGTCGCCGGCTATTGGTATGTAGCGGGCCGGCAGGGTTATCCACATCTCAAGGCGCGCCTTGGCCTGCTCGGCCAGCCGTCCGCCACGCAGGAAGTGCTGCTGGGCGGTGTCGAGCTGAAAGGACTTGGTGGCGGCTATGGCTTGGGCAAACTCCTGCTGAGCTCCGCGCATTTCCCACGCGGCTCTGGCGACGGTGGGCGCGGCCAGTAAGCCTAAAGCCAGCACCGCCAGGAGGGCGTACTTGATGATCCGGCCCCGGCGGCTGCGCACCGCCAGCTTGCGGTGGTCGGCCACCACGATCGCCAGGGCAAAAAACCCGTACAGCACCGGCAGCGCGATCAGCGCGTTGGGCCCGGTGATGCTGGAAGCCAGCACAGCCCCGGTGCCTATCATCGCCGTCAGGCCGTGCAGCATGGCTATTTTGCGCCGGCCGAATCCAATGCGATACAGGCGGTGGCTTAAGTGATCCAGCCCGGGTTTGGTGGGTTGACGGCCGGTGGACAGCCGGG
>JAHWKV010000105.1 GCA_019347725.1 Actinomycetota bacterium | reverse complement strand
TCCGATCTCCCCACCCGTATGGCAGACATCACCAGATCGGTCCAGCAAGCCTTGACAACCCTGGACCCGGAGCACGACTCGGAGTTTGAGGAAAACGCGGGCCACCTGGTGGAGCAGCTGGAAGTCCTGGACGAGGAGTTTGAGCAAGGCCTCAGTAGCTGCGCGCGGCGAGATATAGTCACCAGTCACGCCGCCTTTGAGTACCTGGCGGATCGCTACGGCCTGCAGCAATACGCGGTTTCCGGTTTGGACCCCGAGAGCGAAACCAGTCCCCGGCGACTTCAACAGCTGGCTGAAATCGTCGAGGAGAGGGGCGTAACCACCGTCTTCTTCGAGACGCTGGTACCCAAAGAGCTGGCGGAGACGCTTGCCCGTGAAACCGGGACTGCCACCGCCGCTTTGGACCCGCTCGAAAGCCCTCCTGCCGAGGGCGACTATCTAAGTGCCATGCGCGCCAATTTGGGCGAGCTCAGGCTGGCTCTGGACTGTGACTGAGTCCTTCGAGTCGGGCCAAATCGCTTTCCAACGGTGGGCGGATCCGGTTTCAAGACCTGCGCTGAGCCTTATCATGGTCGCGCCTGCACGCAGGCGGTGACGGACAAGGCCCGGTTCCGGGGACCGCAGCTAAGGAGATGATCCATCGCTTCGAGCAATGTCACGGAGAAAGAGCGCAGACGTCTTCACGGCGAGGCTGCGATGCGGCTGGCTGCTCTCGAGCAGCGCTACACGTCCGGGCGCAGGGCGATCATAGAGACTCTGGCCAACGCCGGCAGGCCGCTGACCACGCCTCAGATACTGCAAACCGCGCGTAGTTCGTCGATGAGCTCCACCTATCGCAACCTCACCGTATTGTGTGAGGCACAGGTGGCGCGCAGGCTTTCGGGCACAGACGACGTTGCGCGCTTTGAGCTGGCCGAGGATCTCAGCGGCCATCATCACCACCTGGTGTGTTCCAGCTGCGGCACAATGGTCGACGTCGATGCCTCGCCCAAGCTCGAACGGGTAATCGCAGAAGCTGCCCGGCAGGTTGCGGAGGACTTCAACTTCGAGGTCGCCGCCCACCGCATCGACTTCGAGGGTCGGTGCCGCGTCTGTCGAAAAGCTAACGAGCTCAATTAGATTCGCTTCTGGCCGGGCGTGCCGGTAGCCGGGGCCGGCGCATTGAGCCTCCCCAGAAGCCCTATCTGTCGTTGTCGGACTTCTGAGGATGCTCATCCGCTGAGGAAGACGTTAGCGTAGCTTTCGAATTAGCGAGCGCTACCGGTTCCCTCGGTGGAAGGGCCGGTTGAGGTGCTGGCACCGCCTTCCACTCCGCCCCCAAGCTGCTGATCGAGAAGGTAGAGCCCCTGCTGGGAGTCGCCGATTCTCTTTAGCCAGTCGATGACGCTCTGAACGCTCTTTTCTTCCTCGACTTGTTCGGCCACGAACCAGTCCAGGAAGGCCTGGGTCGCACGGTCCTTCTCTTCCTCCGCCAGGGAGCACAGGTCCGCTATAGCAGCGGAGACGCTTAGCTCGTTTTCGAGGGCTTTCTCGAAGACCTCTGCCACTGAGGAGAAGTCGTCGTCGGGTCGCGCTATGTCTCCGTAGGTGACCCGCTCGCCACGATCGTCGATGTATGCCCTGAATTTCATGGCGTGTTCCCACTCCTCAGACGACTGGGTGTGAAGCCACTTGGCAAAGCCGCCCAGACCCAAGGAATCGCAGTAACCGGCCATGGACAGGTACAGATAAGATGCCTCGATCTCTCGCATTAATTGCTTTTGCAGGGCATCGTTGGTCCGCTGTGACAATTTCACATTTACCTCCCTTTTATCCAAGGATAGGCGCCACCCGGGCGTTTTGCCCTTGTAGAGGCCTAAGCTCTGCGGTAAGGCTCGCCTTAGGGTACGTAGTTAGAGCGCTAGGTCTGGGGTGACGCCACACCGGGCCGAGGAGTTGATCGGGTAGGTATAGGTCTTGGGCGCACCACGATAAAGCCGGAACTAAGGTATTTAGGCTTCGCCGGCCCGTTGCTGCAGGGCGGCCACCGCTTCGGCGATGGGTGTCGGTCCTGCGGTCAACTCCAACCTCTGGTTGGCGGGCTTGCGCGCCTCGATGAGCGCCGCCACTGTTTCCGCTATGTCGGCGCGGCTGATATTGCCGCCGTCGGCGGATTCGCCGAGCGTGACGGTGTGGGACGGCTCGTCGTCGGTGAGAGTTGTGGGAGCAACGACCGTAAACGGCAGGCCGCTGGCCCTTAAGGCCTGGTCGGCCTTTCCTTTGGCGCGCAGATAAATGTCGAAGACCTCGTCGCCGGTGTGCTCGGCGTCGGCCTTCTTGGCGCTGATCATCACGTAGTGCTCGACCCCTACCTGCAGGGAAGCGGATATGAGCTTAATTGCCCCCTGATAGTCGACGGCTTCCTTACGGCGCGAGTCACTGCCGGGGCCGGCGCCGGCCGCGAAAACTGCCGCGTCGGCTTGGCCAATCAATTTGATCAGATCCGCAGAGGAGATGGCCTCCAGATCCGCGATGGCCGGGTGCCCCCCGACCGCTTCTACGTCGGAGGTCTGATCCGGACTGCGAATTAGCGAGAGGACTTCGTGACCTGCTTCGCTGAGTAAGCGAGTGAGGAGCAGACCAATTTTTCCGCGGCCTCCGCCGATAACAATCTTCACACCGTCGATCGTATCGCTGAGCGGGTTTTATGGCCAACAGCGACTCTTCTCCCGCTCCTGAGTATTGCCCGTAGCTATACTTGCCGGATGCTGGATCTGGGTTTGCTGAGCTTGGCGGTGACGTTCTTTGCGCTGATGTTCGGTTTGGTCGTGTGGTTGGATCAGCTTTGACGATTCCAGACCTCATCGACCTGTTTGTCGGCTTGGCGCTGCTTGCCTACCTCGCCTACGCTCTTTTTTATCCCGAGCGGTTTTAGAGCGACCGTCTCATGGTCGGCCACGGGGTTTGACGCGGGCAACGGTGAGGAGTAGCTGAGGTTATGGGGACAGTAGTGCTGTATTTCGCGTTGCTGGTCGCCCTCACGCCGCTTCTAGGTTCCTGGATGTATCGCGTGTACACAAATGAGCGGATCGGGCGCATCGAGGGGGCCGTTTATCGTCTGTGCGCAATCCGGCCGACCGTGGAGCAGAACTGGCAACGGTATGCATCCTCGGTGTTGTGGTTCAGCGGATTTTGCTTCGTCGTCCTCTATCTGGTCATGCGTCTGCAGGGAGTATTGCCGCTCAACCCACGCGCGCTGCCGGGGGTGGAGCCGGGCGTGGCGTTCAATACGGCGGTCAGCTTTATCACCAACACCAACTGGCAAGCCTACGGCGGCGAGACGACGATGAGTTATTTAACCGACACGGTGGCTCTTACTTCCCAAAGTTTCATATCTGCCGCAGTCGGCATGGCGGTTCTGGTCGCGTTTACCCGGGGGTTTACGCAGTCGGATGCCACCAGGTTAGGCAACTTCTGGAAGGACCTGGTGCGAGGGGTGGTCTACATCCTGCTGCCGCTGTCTACGATTCTCGCCGTCTTGCTGATATCCCAGGGCGTTGTTCAGACTTTCGGCGTACCGGTCGAAGCACAGACGGGACAGGGTCAAGTGCAGACGATTTCGCGAGGGCCGGCTGCATCGCAGGTCGCCATCAAACAACTGGGGACCAACGGTGCCGGCTTCTTCAACGCAAGCTCGGCGCATCCCTTTGAGAACCCGAACCCCTTTTCGAACTTTTTGCAGGCTCTGGCGATTTTGCTGATACCGGCGTCGCTGACCTACACGTTTGGGCTGATGGTGAGCAGCAAACGGCACGGATGGGCGATTCTCGCCGCAATGCTTTTGATCCTCGCTGGAGGTGTGGCCGCCACGGTGCCCTCCGAGCGGGGAGCCACGGCCGCCATGCTTGCTGCCGGCATCGATGCCTCGGCGCCCAATATGGAAGGTAAGGAGGCGCGCTTCGGTGTCGACTCATCGTCGTTGTGGGCGACCGCATCAACCGCATCTTCCTACGGAGGCGTTAACTCGTCGCACGCCTCCTTCGCTCCTGCCAGCGGTGCCGTACAGATCGCCAACATGAATATGGGTGTTTTTGGTGCTGTAGGGGGCGGGGTTTACTCGATGGTGTTCTACGTCATTATCGCGGTGCTCTTGGGCGGGCTGATGGTCGGGCGCCTGCCGGAGTATCTGGGCAAAAGAATTGGCGATCGGGAGATCAAGCTGGCCATGATCGGCATCGTGGTGTCGTTCGTATTCACCCTCGGATTGACCGGTATTGCGGTCGTGACTTCGCCAGGCCTCGAGGCGAGACTCAACTTCGGCGCTCACGGATTCACCGAGATCCTTTATGCATTTACCTCGCAGGCCAACAACAATGGATCTTCCTTTGCGGGACTCGACGCAAGCGGAGCTTTCTACACGGTGTTGGGGGGGATCGCGATGCTTTTCGGCCGGTACGTTCCTATGGTGGCGGCCCTCGCAATGGCCGGCGGCCTGGCTAAGTCCAAGGAGGCACCGGCCGAGACCATCGGCACGCTGAGGACCGATACGCCCCTGTTCGTAGGTCTGCTGGTAGGTGTGGTTTTGGTTCTCAGTGTCCCGTTTCCGGCGTTGAGTCTGGGCCCGCTGCTGGTGGGCCTCGAAGGGGTGATCCCCTGAACACTCCGGTGCCGAGTCTGAAGGAAGGCAGCGAGGCGGGAGCGCCGGTGGCAACGGCGCGCCGTGGGGTGGTCCTAGAAGCGTTGTGGGCAAGCCTGGTTAAGCTCCATCCCCGCAGGCAGCTTCGCAACCCCATCATCTTCAGCATCTTCGTAGCCTCGGCAATGGTTACCACACGGCTTTTCTTCGAGATTGCCGGCGGCCAGCCGGTGGCATTCACTGTTGCCGTCGCGCTTGCCTTGTGGCTGACGGTGCTGTCGGCGAATTTTGCTGAAGCGTTAGCCGAGGGCCGGGGAAAAGCCCAGGCGGAGACTCTTCGTCGAACTCGCCATGATCTCCAGGCGTACCTGGTCGCCGAGGACGGCAGCATTGAAGAGGTCCCGGCTGCGCGGCTTGCCTTGGGGGACGTGGTACTGGTCGAGTCCGGTCAAGTGATTCCGGCGGATGGGCAGGTTATTGAAGGTATCGCCACCGTCGATGAGTCGGCTATTACCGGAGAATCGGCTCCCGTTATCCGGGAGCCGGGAGAGGACAGGTCCTCTGTGACCGGCGGCACCAAGGTGCTTTCGGATTGGATCAAAATCCGCGTTACGTCGGGGCACGGACAGTC
This sequence comes from Actinomycetota bacterium, assembly GCA_019347725.1. Classification (GTDB taxonomy): domain Bacteria; phylum Actinomycetota; class CADDZG01; order JAHWKV01; family JAHWKV01; genus JAHWKV01. Next base: position 86 of record JAHWKV010000105.1, on the reverse strand, counting down.
CTTCTTGGACCGCATGATCTCTTTGGTGGAAGGATCCAAGCGCCAGAAGACTCCCAGTGAGATATACCTAACCATTTTGCTCGTGG
>JAHWKV010000104.1 GCA_019347725.1 Actinomycetota bacterium | reverse complement strand
CGACCTCGTCCAGTCGCCTGTCGCCCAGCTCGGCTTCGACCTCGATGATGTAGTGCAGGTACCCGTGCTCCGGCCCCTCGGGCAGATCCGCGAGCAGCCGATGCGCTCGACCGATCCATCCCGAGCCCACGGCTTCGTCACCTCGGAGGAACAGCGAGACCGCGAGCTCGACCGCCGTCATCGCAGCGGCTCGGGGCTGACCACGGTCGAGATGGGCGAGGAAGGCCCCCTCGCCGGCGCGCAGGCAGTCATCGACCCGTCCCAGCCACCAGGCGGCGTTGCTCAGCGCATCGAGATCCTCGGCCGAGAGCGGGATGCGATCGTGTGCGGCCGTGAGCAACCGGAAGGCCTGCTGCCAGTCGCGGCGTTAGTGGCCTTGGCGTTCCAGTTCTTGATCTCGGTAATCAAGTCGTGGCCCGCCTTTTTGGCGAAGCCTTCACGGTTTACGTGGACGAGCAGTCGCCCGTTGTTAGGACCAAACTCATAAGTTCCCGGACTTACCATTTCTTGCTACCTTCCACTCGAGTGCGCCTCCTTACGTGGACACCTGCTCAACGACCCTCTTTTTCGTCGGCGGGCTCCAAGCCCATTTGAGGAAGAGCCGTAGCCCGCAACATCTCCCTGAGACTAACAAGCCCTACCAGCTTGCCGTCCTTGGCTATGGGGAGGTGCCTGAAACCGCCTTCGATCATTATCTTCATCGCCTCGGTCGTGTCCACGTCGGGAGTGGCGCAGACCGGGTCCGCCGTCATGACCTCGGTGACCTTGGTCGACCAGGGAATGCGTCCCTGAGCCACCGCCCGCAGCACATCCCGTTCGGTGACTATACCGATGTACTTGCCGCCGATGGGGCCGGTGACGACGACGGCCGATCCGGTCCTTCTTTCGATCATGGCCTGAGCGGCCTGCTCCAGTGACTCATCCGGTCTAACCGTAAGCACGCTGCGGCGCATAGTCTGTTCAACTGTGGACATTTCTACCTCCCTCCTGCCACGCGGCTAAGGCGACGATCCCCATGCAGTGTCGCCGGCCGGACATGGGAGGCTCGGGGTTGCTCATCGCCAACGGCGCCGGCATGGCTTGAGCGGAATGCCTCAAGCATCGGCTGGCTGCGACGAGGCCTCTCCGGGACTCCCCTGAATTTAATCAGAGTCCTCCATCCAACCTTGGTCCAGATGCGAAAAATCGTGCTCGAGCGCCTCCATGTTGTATACGACCAACTCGTCGCCGTCCCACTGAGCGCCCAAGGCAAGCGCCATTTCGGGGTTGTTCATGCCCTCGGGCTCTTCCCCGGTCCACTGGAATCCTACCCAGCCCGTGTCGTCCTTGCGCCCGAGCACGACCCGCTGACTGGCTGCGCTCCCCCAGTCATCCACCAGCTGGTTCCTTTTGCTTCTTTTCGTTCTTCGACTCCGTCTTTGGCGGGTCTTGCGCGTCATCGGGGTTTTGGTGCATATCGTCGAACCCTCTGCTGGCCCGTATGTCCTCCGCCTCAATGGTAACCAGGTCTCCCTTTGTCAGCTTTTGGCCCGCTTCGGCGGCATTGAAAAGGCGGATGGCCTGCCGCATCCTTGCCCGGTCCAGTGCGTTGCGGACGCTGCGCCCGTTGGCAAAGTGGGGCCGGGTGAGGCGCAGATCCAAGTAGTCCTGGAAAGTCTCCTCCGCCTCCGGCGATAGCCGGTAACGCTGGTCCTTGAGCATCATCTTGCCGATGTCCAACAGCTCGCCGGCCGTGTAGTCCGGGAAATCCACGTGATGGGCGATTCGAGACGAGATGCCCGGAACGTCGGAGAAGAACCGCTCCATCTTGTCCTTGTAACCGGCCATTATCACAACCAGGTCCTGCCGGTCGTTCTCCATGACCTCGAGCAACATCTCCACGGTCTCCTGGCCGTAGTCACGCTCGTTGTCCAGGCGGTAGATGTTGTAAGCCTCGTCGATAAAGAGCACGCCGCCCATCGCGCGCTTGATCACCTCGCGGGTCTTGGGAGCGGTGTGGCCGACGTACTGTCCGACCAAGTCGTCCCGGCTGGCGGTCACCACGTGCCCTTTGCGAACGTAGCCCAGGCGCCACAGTATCTGTCCCATGCGCTTCGCAACGGTCGTCTTGCCCGTTCCGGGGTTGCCGGTGAAGCTCATGTGCAGCGTAGGGGGTTCGGCCTCCAAGCCGATGCTGCGACGTAGCCTGTCGATTAACAGCAGATGGGCGATTTCCTTGATGCGCTCCTTGACGACGTGCAATGCAACAAGCTCGTTATCGAGCTGCTCCAGCACCTCTTTGACCTTTGAGTCGGAGAACAACTTCTCGGCATCGACGACCAGGTCGTCGGGAATTTCGTTCATCGGGTCCGTCATCTCAGCGTACTCATCATCAGGCTTCTCTATGCCGAACCGTGAGTCGAGATTTCCCGGCCGTGCCATGCCGGTACCCTGAGAGGGCGGTTTAACCAGATTTTCGCCAGAGACGCCTTCAGCCACAGCCTTACACGCTCCCTTCGGTCGTGGGTTCCGCTACCCCATGAAGAAATTGGGTCAGGTGGGCGAGGCCACCACCGGCCTCGCCCACCTGATTAGCATTACCTCTTATTAGTCCGAGTACCGGTCGCCGTGCGGTTCGTTGGCCGCGTACGGCTCCATCGTGTAGTGGATATGACGGTCGTTGGTCTCCGTCCTAACCAGCCGGAAGCCCGGCTCGTGCGAGGGACGGTTGACTATGAACTGCAGGGCAATCGTCTGCTTGGTCAGCTTCGGGTTGTAGAGGTTCACCTTGATGTACTGGTTGGGAAAGGCTTCCCGGCACCGCTTGACCTCGTGCAGGCCGCCGGCGGCGTCCTCGAGATCGAACATCGGCATGCCCCACATGTCCCAGTAGACGTTGCGCGGGTGCGGATCATCCGTGTGCTCGATGGCCACAGCCCAACCGTTGTCGATTCCGTACTGGATCTGCGCATGAATTTCGTCGTCCGTCAGATCCGGCAGGAACGAAAACGTACCTTGGTTGATCTTTAGTCCTGTGCTCATGTCTTCTTTCTCCTGAAAATCGTGCCTTAGCTCTTGGTCGGCGTTTCGAGAACGTCCGGGACGTCCGTCGACTCGAAGTCGAAGGTGATGTCGCCCCAGACTTCCAGCGCAGAAGCCAACTCCGGGCAGCTCTTGGCAGCCTTCTTCAGAATGTCGGGGCCTTCCTTGTAGTAGTCCCGGCCTTCGTTACGGGCTTGAATCATGGCCTCCACCGCTACGCGGTTGGCAGTTGCACCGGAGGCTACGCCCATCGGGTGACCGATGGTTCCTCCACCGAACTGCAGGACGCTGTCTTCGCCCAGGTAGTGCAGCAACTGGTGCATCTGACCGGCGTGAATGCCGCCCGATGCAACGGGCATGACGCCCGGCATGTGAGCCCAGTCCTGGTCGAAGTACAGACCCTGAACCGGGTTGGCCTCGAGCTTGTCTTCCCGCAGGGTGTTGTAGTAGCCGCGGATGGCGTTCGGGTCGCCCTCGAGCTTGCCGACTACCGTTCCGGAGTGGATGTGGTCCACGCCCAGCAGACGGCACCACTTGGCCAGAACCCTGAAGTTCACACCGTGGTTCTTCTGGCGGGCGTACGTTGCGTAACCTGCACGGTGCAGGTGCAAGATCAGGCCGTTCTCACGCGCCCAGTGCGACATGGAGGTCATCGCGGTGAAACCGATGGTCAGGTCGATCATGATGATGACGCTGCCGAGCTCCTTGGCCATTTCCGCCCGCTCGTACATCTGCTCCATGGTCGCTGCGGTGACGTTCAGGTAGTGACCCTTGGTCTCACCAGTGACTTCCTCGGCACGGTGCACGGCCTCCATGCAGTAGTGGTACCGGTCCCGCCAGCGGTTGAAGTTCTGCGAGTTGATGTTCTCGTCGTCCTTGACAAAGTCAAGACCGCCGCGCAGAGCCTCGTAGACCACCCGGCCGTAGTTACGGGGCGACAGGCCCAGCTTCGGCTTCGTGGTGGCGCCCAGCAGCGGACGACCGTACTTGTTGATCATCTCCCGCTCTGTGATGATGCCGTGCGGCGGGCCCTGGAAGGTCTTGATGTACTCCCGGGGGATGTGCATGTCCTCGAGCCGCAGGGCCTTCAGGGCCTTGAATCCGAACACGTTCCCGATGATCGAGGAGGTGAGGTTCGCGATGGAACCCTCCTCGAAGAGGTCGTGCTTGTAGGCGATGTAAGCAATCCAGGAAGGCGGGTCCGAGTTGGGAACCGGGATGACCTTGTAGGCCTTCGCCTGGTAGTTGTCGTGTGCCGTAAGACGGTCCGTCCACACAACGGTCCAGGTTGCGGTTGAGGACTCTCCCGCCACGGCTGCTGCCGCCTCTTCGGGTTCCACCTGCGGTTGAGGCGTGATCCGAAAGGCTGCGATTATGTCACTGTCTTCGGGCACGTAGTCGGGCTTCCAGTAACCCATTTCCTTGTAGGGCATTACCCCCGCGAGCCAACGCGGCCGCTCGCCGTCGCTCTTTTCGGCCATGTTCTCCTCCATCTCGTCAAACCTTGTCCGACCAACCAAGCCTAACGCCGGATCTAGACTACAGGATAAACCACCATAAGCAAGAGAGCAACTTAAGTTTTGTTGACTTTAGTTAGGTTGTTGTTTAAGATCGTCCCGATATGACCTTCGGCCAGCTAAAAACGTTCCTGGAGGTCGTCCGCCAGGGTTCGATCCGAGCGGCGGCTTCCAGCCTGTCCGTTACCGAACCTTCGGTTTCGGCGGGCGTGGCATCCCTGCAACGGGAGTTGGGCGTCGCGCTGCTGGAGCGCCACGGTCGGGGCATCCGAGTAACTCCGGCCGGCGAGGAGTTCGCCGGTTACGCCTCCCAGATGCTCGGCCTGGCCGAGAAGGCGGGCCGGCGGGCACGCGAGAAGGCGGGAGAGGCGGCGCAGCTTAGGATCGCCGCCGTTACCACCGCCGGTGAATCCCTGATGGCCCCAATACTCAGGCTGTTCCAGCAAAAGGTGCCCTATGTAGAGCTGTGGATGGAGGTAGGTAATCGCCAGACCGTGATCGATAGCTTGCTGTCCTACCAGGCCGATGTCGGAATTGGAGGCAGGCCTCCGGACGAAGGCGATATCAGTGGTGAACGGTTTCTCGATAACCATCTGGCGGTGGTGGGCGCTCCCGATCACCCGCTGTCCGAAGGTGCTCATAAAGCGTCGGAGCTGAGCGGTGAAACCTGGCTGCTGAGAGAAACCGGCTCGGGCACCAGAAACAACACGGAGGAATTTTTCAACGAAACGGGCATTGAGCCGCGCTCGTTCATGACTTTGGGCAGCAACGGCGCCGTCAAGCAAGCCGCCTCCGCGGG
>JAHWKV010000103.1 GCA_019347725.1 Actinomycetota bacterium | reverse complement strand
GAGCCGGGCAGAGGATGTTCCGTGGTGGTACGGCCAACATCTTGTCCCGAGAACACTTCGCCGACATAGAGACGGTGCAGGAGATAGTCGATGCCCTAGAGCACCCGCTGGTGCTCTCGGGGTTGATGACGGCCGTTAGAGAGTCCACGACCGTATTGGTGTTTATAGGACAGGAAGTTCCCGTCGAGCAGATGCGGGCGTGTGCGGTTATTTTTGCGCCATACGGCGCAGGGGGCGACCGTCACGGTAGCGTTGGTGTAATAGGCCCCACGCGGATGGACTACCCGCACACGATAGCCGCCGTCGAAGCGGTGGCCAGGCGTTTGAGCGGTCTGCTCGAGTCGACCGAATAGATAGAAGGAAAGTTCAAACTTAATGCCCAGGGATTACTACGAAGTCCTAGGGGTCGATAAAGACGCCTCGGACGAAGATTTGAAGAAGGCGTATCGCCGGATGGCGCGTGAACACCATCCCGACGCGAACCCCGACGACCCGGAGGCCGAGAGCAAGTTCAAGGAGCTGGGGGAGGCGTATGCAGTGCTTTCCGACGCCAACCGCCGGAGCAACTACGATCGCTTCGGCCACTCCGGTCCGTCGATGGGCGGCGCCGCCGGCTTTGATCCATTCGACATCTTTGCCTCGTTCTTTGGCGGTGATCCCTTCGGTTTCGGGCGACGCGGCGGTCCCCAGCGTGGCCGTGATCTAGCGATTGCAGTGGAAATCTCGCTCACCGACGTCCTCAACGGCGTTGAGAAGAGCTTCCCCGTGCGCAGTTTGCGCAAGTGCCAGACTTGCGACGGATCCGGCGCCGAGCCCGGCACGGAGGTGACCACGTGCCTGCGCTGCGCGGGAGCAGGGCAGGTTCAGGTGGTGCAGCGCAGCTTTTTCGGCAATGTGATGACCGCATCGGTTTGCCCCGACTGCCGGGGCTACGGCGACAAGATCACCTCCCCCTGCTCGAAGTGTCGCGGGGAAGGCCGGCTCGAACGGGAGGAAGAAGTCACCGTCGAGGTGCCCGCCGGCGTGGAGGAAGGCATGCAGCTGAAGGTCGAAGGCCAGGGCGAGGCCGCCCCCCGGGGAGGCTCCCCGGGCGATCTGTACGTGCAGCTGCGCGTGAAGCCCATGCGGGGCGTCGAGCGCCAGGGGCCCGATGTCATGGTCGTGGCCGAGGTACCGGTTTCGCAGGCCATACTCGGATCCACGTTAAAGGTGGACTCCTTCGACGGGGCGGCTGAGGTGGAGCTCCAGCCGGGAACCCAGCCCGGCGAAGTAATTAAGATCAAGGGCGCCGGCCTGGCGAAGCTGGGCAGACCCGGCCGCGGGGACCTGTTGGTGAAGGTGGATGTGAAGATACCCACGGGCCTGTCGCAGGAAGAGGACGAGGTTATGCGCCAGTTTGCCTCCTTGCGGGGAGAGGATGTAGCCGAGTATCAGGGCTTCATGGGCAAGATCCGCAGCGCCTTCAAGGGTTGAGCTCCACGGAGCATCTTCCGTACTTCTTCACCGATCCCGAACTGATAACCGATACGCGGGTGGAGATCCCGGGTACCGAGGCGCGTCACCTAAGCGTTCGCCGAGCAGCGCCCGGGGACCTCATACGGGTAAGCGACGGGGCCGGTACCGTAGTCGAGGCCCGGCTCGAGGCGATCAGCGACGGCGGTGCGTCGGCGCAGGTCCTCCGACGCAGCTTTGAGCCCTCTGCGGCCACGACGGTGACGGTTTTCCAGGGCCTGGCCAAATCCGGCAAAGTCGACTGGGTGATAGAGAAGCTGGTGGAGCTTGGCGTAGACGACATCGTCGTGTTCTCCGCCGGGCGCAGCGTCCCCGTCTGGGACGATGCCAAGCGACAGCGGGCGTTGGACCGCTGGCGTCGGGTAGCCGTGGCGGCGTCCAAGCAGTCGCATCGTCCGAGGATTCCACCGGTGCGGGGCGTGTTGAGCAGCGCTCAAGCCGCGGACGAAGCAGCCGAGTTGCCGCTGGTAGTAGTCGCAGATCCCGGCGCTTCGCAAAACCTAAGGCAGGTCCTCACCGAGCATCCGCCGGAGCAGTTGGGGGTGATCGTGGGCCCCGAAGGGGGTCTGGATCCTAAAGAACTGGACCTGTTTCACAGCGCCGGCGCCCGCCCGGTCGGCCTGGGCCCGCAGTTGCTGCGGACGGAGACCGCGGCCCTGGCGATCTGCTCGGTGCTGCTGTTTCAGCTGGGGCGGTTGGGCTAGTCGATGTGCTCGGGTGTGCCACTTCTCAGGAGGTGCTCGCGGTAGGTAGCCGCACCGCACGGGAACCAATCCACGCTTTGCTGAGTAAGGAGTAGCCAACTGCACTACGGGTCACATAGAGTGACCATGGCGCGTTACACTTTCACGGATTGTGACCGCGTTTTCGGCCGGTAGCCACCCTGCACAAAGCCGTGGGTTCCGGCTTACGGGTCGTAACAGGCCGTACGGTTCGTGGGGTAAGCGGGGGGTACGATGATGGCTTACGCGGAGTTGGTTGGGGAGCGGCTGAGAAACATCAGGCTGCAAAAAGGTCTGTCGCTGCACGACGTGCAGAGTGCTTCCAAGATGGAGTTCAAGGCTTCGGTACTGGGCGCCTACGAAAGGGGCGAGCGCAGCATCTCGGTGCCCCGCCTGGAGCGCCTGGCCCGCCTGTACCAGGTACCGGTCGAGCACCTGTTGCCCCGAGTCGACAGTCAAGCCGAAGCCTCGGACGCAGCCGAGATGAGTCTGGACAAGGTCCGCATAGACCTCAGACGCCTGGAGCGCAATGACGATCCTCAAAGCGCAGTCCTGCAGCGCTACCTCAACCTGGTGCAAATTAAGCGCAACGACTTCAACGGGAAGGTCCTGACCATCCGCACCGACGATTTGAGGGTGTTGGCCAGTGTTCTGGACCTAGGTCTAAGCGCCCTGTCCAGCCGCCTCGACGAGTTGGGGGTTAGGGCGCGCGATTAAGCGGCTCAGCCCCCGGCCTCGGCTATGCCAAGTTCAGGTTTAGCGCTACTCTTGCAGGCAAGATGAGTGTATGCGGACGGCTTTAGCCCTGGCCGTAGGTTTGGAACCCGTGAAGGGGGATATCGACTAGGTAGTGCAGGAAAGAACTCAGGTAAAGATCATCGTCCCCGGCGATCGGGAGATGATTTCCCTTATAGGCACGTCCGACGAGCTTCTCAAGGTAATCGAGCAGGCCTTCGAGTCCACGATCATGGTCCGGGGCAACGAGATCACGATCTCGGGCGAACCGCAAGAAACTGACGTTGTGGCCCGGCTTTTTGAAGAGCTGATCGAACTGCTCGAGCGTGGCAACCTGTTGACGGCCGAGACGGTGAGCCGGTCGATCGAGATGGTGCGCTCTGGGCAGCACAGCCCTTCCAAGATTCTCTCCGATGCGGTGCTGACCACTCCGACGCGCTCCATCAGGCCGAAGACCGTCGGCCAGAAGCGCTACGTCGATGCGATCCGGTCCAATACGATCGTCTTCGGCATAGGGCCCGCCGGCACCGGAAAGACCTATCTTGCAGTGGCCGCGGCCATCCACGCCCTCAAGACGAAGCAGGTGCAAAGAATCATCTTGACGCGCCCGGCCGTGGAGGCCGGGGAGCGCCTGGGATTTTTGCCCGGCGACATCGCGGCGAAGGTGGACCCTTACCTCAAGCCTCTCTACGACGCTCTCTACGAAATGATGGAGCCGGACGAGTTCGAAAGGGCGATCGAGCGCGGCATGGTCGAGGTGGCTCCGCTGGCGTTTATGCGCGGCCGTACGCTCAACGACTCGTTCATCATCCTGGACGAGGCCCAGAACACCACCGCCGAGCAGATGAAGATGTTTCTCACCCGGTTGGGGTTCGGGTCCCGGGCCGTGGTCACCGGCGATGTCACCCAGATCGACCTTGCCCGCGGTCAGGTCTCCGGCCTGACGCTGGTGCAGAAGATACTGGCCGGCATCGAAGAGGTCTCGTTTAGCTACCTGGACGCCAACGATGTGGTACGCCACCGGCTGGTCCAGCAGATTGTCGAGGCTTACCGCGTGTACGGCGAAGGCATCGACGCGGAGTTGAGCTGATGCGCGTACCGGCCTCGGGGGCTGCGGCCGGAGAGCCCCCCAGTACCAGCGCCACCCAGGTGGCGGTGCAGGTAATCGATTCTCAATCGGTCTTAGTCGACCACGCGAGAATACGCTCCGTAGCCGAAAGAGCCGCTCGTCGCGAGGGAGCCTGGGGCGAGATCTCAATTAGCCTCGTGGAGTCCGATCGGATCGCCGAGCTCAATGCTCGGTACATGGGTCAAACCGGACCCACCGACGTCCTGGCCTTCCCGATCGACGGCATGGTGGAGTTTTCTGCGAGTGCTCCCACGCCGATGATCGGCGAGCTGGTGGTGTGCCCACAGGTCGCTGCGGGGCGGGCGGATAACGATGTGGGGGCCGAGCTGGATTTGCTGGTCACTCATGGCGTGCTTCACCTGGTCGGATACGACCACGATACCGAGGAAAACGCGGCCCTCATGCGGCAACGCGAGTTCGATCTCATCGGGCAGTCGGGAGCGCAGGCGTGACCGCCACGCAGACTCAGTTATTGTTGGCGGCGCTGGCCGTGCCGCTGGCTTTCTTCTGCTCGGTGTGGGTAAACGCCATAACCCGAGCCTCGCGGGCCCGTGCCGAGCAAATCAGCTCCACCTACCCAAGCCAGGGCGAGTTGTTGGTCAAGATCACCCGAGATGCCCCGGTCTTTTTGGCAAGTTTGCTACTGGTAATGCTCGTCTTCCGGGTTTCGTCTACCGTGCTGGTGACCGCGGTGATCCTACGGCAAGGTTGGCCCGCGGGAGAGGCCATTGCCATCGCACTGGCCACCCTGGTGCTCTTCGAGTTGATCGAGCTGGCGCCGAGAACGTGGGTGCTGGAGAGGCTGGATCAGGTGCTGGTTGCGTCGGCCCGGCCCGTGTACCTCATCGGCAAAGCCCTGGGGCCGATCGCGACGGTGCTGGTGAGGATGAACAAGCTGTTTTTGCTCTTGCTGCCGGGCCGGGGGCTGCCGAAAGGCCCGCTGCTCAGTGAGGATGAGATCAAGTCTATCGTCGACGTGGCCCAGTCCGAGGAGGTCATCGAGGCCGACGAGCGCGAGATGATCCACTCGATTTTCGAGTTCACCGACACTGTGGTGCGAGAGGTGATGGTGCCCCGTCCGGACATGGTTTGCGTGGACGCCACGGCTAACCTGCAGGAGGTGCTGGATCTCACCTTGAGCAGCGGCTTCTCCCGTATTCCCGTGATCAACCAGACCGTCGACGACGTTGTCGGGATCATTTACCAAAAGGATGTGGTCAAGCGTATGCGCAATCCCGGCGGC
>JAHWKV010000102.1 GCA_019347725.1 Actinomycetota bacterium | reverse complement strand
ATGGTCGGCTCGGTGCCGTGTCTGGACCTTGATTATCACGAGGATGTCTCGGCAGAGGTAGACATGAACATAGTTATGACCGGAACCGGTGAGTTCGTGGAGCTCCAGGGCACCGCTGAGGGGACTCCGTTCTCTTCCGGACAGCTCCAAGAGCTTCTGGCGCTGGGGAGCAAAGGTATCGAGGGCATCCTTCAGACCCAGCGCTCCGTCCTGGAGAGTAGCCGTAAACGTGTTTGAGATCGTCCTCGGTACGGCCAACCCGGGCAAGGTGAACGAGATAGTCAAGCTGTGGTCGGACCTGCCGGTGCGCTTTATCACCAAGGAGCAGATGGAGCCCTGGCCCGACATCGTCGAGTCGGGCGATACCTACCTGGAAAATGCCCTTATAAAGGCCCGTGCCCTGGTGGAGTTCTCCTCCAAGCCGGTGCTTGCCGATGACTCGGGCATAGAGATCGATGCGCTGGACGGTGCGCCCGGGGTCAAATCGGCACGCTTTGCCGGCTCTGGGGCCACCGACGCTTCAAACAACCTTCGCATGGCTCATCTGCTACTGGACGTTCCCGAGGGTTCTCGTACGGCTAGGTACCGGTGTGTCGCAGTTTTGGTCAAGCCGGACGGTACCTGCCTGGACGCCGAGGGAGTCTGTGAGGGCTCGATCGCCCTGGTCCCGGAGGGCGAAGGCGGTTTCGGGTACGACCCGTGGTTCGTCCCTGCGGGCCAGGACAAGACGTTTGGCCAGCTGTCTGCGGAGTTCAAGGACTCCATAAGTCACCGGGGCGAAGCCTTACGGCGGCTGGCCGAAAAGCTAAAGTCAACCGACTTTTTGACATAGCTGCATCTGGTGCGGGCGAGAGGACTTGAACCTCCACGGGACTTAGCCCACAGGATCCTAAATCCTGCGCGTCTACCATTCCGCCACGCCCGCGAGGCCCCAGGGACTGGCGTAGATCCATAAAAAGACTACACCCTGAGCCGTCCTGTATACCTCTGTAGCCCAACTGGTAAAAACAACCATGTAAGCGTCTTTTATACGATGTCAGCGCAGTCGTTTAGACGGGGGGATACCGGCTTTGAGATGGGAGCTAGCGGCTTCGCGGTCGCGGGGAGCGATTGTCTTGCTGGTGCTGCTCAGCGCTGCATTGCCCGGATGCAGGCCCGTTTCGTCCGACGATGCCGAGCCCACCACCCTGCGAGTCCTGATGACCGACGACTGGGGGGACACGCCCGCGTTTCTTGCTGCGGTGAGAGATTTCGAGCAATCGCACGAGGGTGTGCGTGTGGAGGTAAATCTCGAGTCCATCCGCAACATGGCGCGCCTGGTTAAATCGCAGGTCCAGGCCGGTAACCCCGTCGATGTCGCACAGTGGCACGCGTTTGCAGCCGGATCCGCCGGTTTTGCCGAGCCCCTGGACGATCTGTGGGCCGAACACGGTCTCAGCGAAGAAGAGTTTTTTGAGGGTGCCATGGCGGACGTCACCTGGGACGGCCGCAAGTACGGTGTGCCGTTGGATACCAACGCCTTGATCCTGCTGCTCAGGGACCGCAGCTTCGAGGCAGCCGGCCTGGGGGAGATCGAAGAGCTGGACAGCTTCGGCCACCTGGAGGAGGTAGCGGGGCGGCTGACCAGTTCCGACGGCTCGCGCCGCGCTCTGGCCATTCCCACCAGTGGCTGGCGGACCTTCGGCTGGATACGGGCCAACGGCGGCAACCTGCTGGAGCTGACCGAAGATGGAAACGCTCGGTTCACGATTGACTCTCCCGAGGTGGTAGAAGCGCTGGCATTTTTGTCTTCGCTGATCAACCGAGGGGTGGCTTTCGCACCGGTCGGCGCCAGCTCCACCGCCGACTCGCTTGCCTTATTCAGATCGGGTGCGGCGGCAATGTACACCAGCGGGTCGTGGGATTTTTCGGTCCTGGACGAGCAGATGCCCGACAGCGACTTCACCGTGGCGCCGATGCCCGGCGGTGTCGACGGCACATCGCAGGGCTCGGCCATGGGCGGAAGCTCTTTGTTCGTGCCAAAGGGGGCCTCCAATAGACAGCTTGCGTTCGAGTTCATGGACATGCTGACCAGCGATCCGTATGCGCTGCGGCTGGCCAAGGAGGAGGGGCGCCTGCCCACCCGCGTTGCGATATACGAGGACGAGTTCTTCCAGGACGACCGGTTCGAGGTGGTGCGGGAGCAACTCGAAACCGCACAGCCGTTGTTGCTGGAGGCCTTTCCGGAGGCCTTTGAGGCTTACGTTGGCGCGGTGAACTCGATACTTAGCGGCGATGTGGATGCGGATGAAGCCCTTAGCAAGGCTCAGACAACGGCGGAGCAGTCACAATGACCGGTCCATGCCGCAGTCGCTGAAGGGTAGCGACATAAACCGGCGCCGGGCTTTCAGGGTGTCGATACTGAGCAAGATCCTCGGGGTCCTAATAGCGGTGGTGTTCGTCGCGGTGCTGGTTACCGACGTCCTGGAGGCGCGGCTTACGACGTCTGCTTTGGCCGTGGAGTCCCGCAATGCCGTACAGAGCCAACTGCAGGTGCTGTCCTCCGCGTTCGAGCAGCGGGAAAGGACGCTCAACCTGGTCTTGAGAGCATACGCGGAGCGGCTGTTTGCGCAGGGCCTGGCGGACCCGCAGCAGCGTAACGCCCTGGAGGCCGACCTGGGACGCGTGGCGACAACTTTGCGGCTCGATCTGCTGCTTCTTACCGACCAGCAGGGAAACTCCCTGGCAGGGACGGGCCCCGGCTTGGATCCCAACGAGCTGCCGCCGCCGCCCGGCGAATCCTTACCGTCCAACCGCTTGATCACTACGCAGCAGGACAGGCATCTTCGAATCGTGCAGGTGCCGGTAGGCTCAGCCGGGCTTAGCTTGATCGCAGGCAATGACTTCGACGCCGCTTTGGCGTACATGCTCCGCAGCCACTTAGGCGGTTCCGGCGAGGTCATCTTGGTGGTCGACGGCCGGGTGGCCGGGTCGACCTTGCCCGGCGAGCTGGTAGAGCCGCCGGGCGTGGCGGATTCCCAAGAGGACCTGCCCGGAGAGCCGGTCGGCTACGAGAACTCCGGCGAGGCGCTGCTGGTCGCGTACACGGATCTGGCGTCCGGCGAGCCGGTGAGTGCCGCGCTCGGGGTGGCGCTTACCGATCCGGTGGCGCCTCTCAATGACGCTTTGTCTCGCGTGCGGATCGTTTCGAGCCTGGTGCTGGCGATGCTGGCGGTAGTCATAGGATGGATATTGTTCCGATCGATCACCAGACCGCTCGTGGCGCTGTCGAAGACCGCGCAGCGTATCTCCGAGGGAGACTTGGACGCGACGTTTACCGCCGAGCGCAATGACGAGATCGGCAGCCTGGCCGCCTCCCTGCAAAAGATGACCTATGAGCTAAAAGCCACCGCATCCCGTCTGCAAAGCGCCGCCAAAAGGGTGATGGCTGCGCAGGAAGAGGAGCGCCAGCACCTTGCCCGCGACCTTCACGACGGGATGCAGCAACGCCTGGTCGGTCTGGCGATCAAGCTTCGCCGAGCTGAGCACGCTGCGTCGGAGAACAAGCCGTTGGCGCTTGGCGAGCTGGCTACCGAGGCGGAGGACGCCGCGTTCGCGCTACAGGAGATTGGACGAGGCATCTATCCGAGCGTTCTAGCCGATCAGGGCCTGGCGGCCGCCTTGCGCAGTTCGGCCAGCCGCCTGCCTATGACGGTGTCGGTTGATGTCGATCCCCGTGCCGAAGGCGCCCGTCTGGGGCCCGAGATCGAGGGGACCATCTTCTTCGCCGGTTTGGAGGCGATGAACAACGCCCAAAAGTACGCCCCGGACGCGCATCTCAAGCTGCACTTGGCCATGGAAACCGACGCTGTCATATTGACTGTGGCCGACGACGGGCCCGGCTTCGATCCCGCCGGATCGTCGGAGGGTTCCGGGTTGCAGGGGATAACGGATCGCATTCGCGCGGTGGGGGGTGAGACCGTCATCGAGTCCCAGCCGGGCGCGGGGACCCGGATCGCCTTCAAGGTGCCGGTCGACGTGGTGGCCGGAACTCAAACGGTACCCGACTCCCGCAGATAGATAAGCACCGCGGCGACGCGCCTGTTGAGAGCCTTTTCCTCGGACAGGCCCAGCTTGGCAAAGACGCTGGCTGCTCTTTTTTCCACGGTTCCCAAGGCGACGCTTAATTCGTTGCGAATGCGTTCGTTGTTCTTTCCCTCGGCCATCAGGCGCAGCACCTGATACTCGGTAGGGGTCAGGGTGCTAAGCGGAGACCCGGGTTTTTTGGATCTGAGCAACAGCAGCCGGTCGACGACGCGCGGGTCCAGCACGGATCCGCCCGCGGCCACCTCCTGAAGGGCCCGCACGACCTGGTCGACGTCGCCGACCCGGATCTTGTTCAGGTAGCCGAACCCGGAAACGCCTCCCTTGAGAAGCTCCCAGACGTAGCTCTCATCGTCGTGCTGGCTGAGGATTACGACACCGGTGTCCGGTAGCTCGGCTCTAATGGCGTGGGCGGCGCGGATGCCCTCCATAGTGAAGGTGGGAGGCATCCTGATATCCATCAAGACCACGTCCGGTTTCAACCGGCGGCATTGGTCCAGAACCTCTTGGTAATCGGCGGCACCGCCTACGACGTCGAAACCGTACTCCTGTAGCAGCAGGCGGGTTCCCTCGCGCAACAGGTACGCATCTTCGGCTATGAGCACCCGAAGCGGTGGCTCTTTAGCTTTGTCGTGCTCCAATGCTGTGCAGGCCTCCCCTCGCCGGGTCAAGCTATCAAAGCTGAGGTGTCCCCTGCACCGTGCACGATGTCCCGGCGATGGTAGAAGATGTATATATGAGCTCAGCACCAACGGATCGCCCCAACGCAACCGCAGCGTCACTACTGGGATTCCTGTACTGGCAGCCGCTTAGCGGCGGGGACCTGACCAAACTTGTGGAAAGCTCCATCGCCAACTTTTGGAACGTCACGCGCTCGCAGATTTACCGGGAGCTGCGCACCTTAACGACTCAGGGACTGATCGAATCCTCTGAGGCAGGCGCTCGTGGCCGGCGCACCTTCACGATAACCGACCAGGGCCGGGTAGTGTTCAAGCAGTGGCTCAATGAGCAGCCCGGTCCCGACCTTATGCGCTCACCGTTTTTGCTCAAGTTCTTCTTCGGGATTTTGCTGGACCGCCAGACCGTAGAGGATTTTGTCCAAAGCTACCGGCAGGATAATAAAAAACGCCTCGATTACTTCAGGCAGCTGATGCCGCAAATCGCCGAGACGGACCCCATACCGGCCCATGTGGCTAAATTGGGAATTGCGATTCAAGAGACCATCCTGGACTGGGTGGACACGATTCCCTGGGAACACTGGGAGGACAGATCGGA
>JAHWKV010000101.1 GCA_019347725.1 Actinomycetota bacterium | reverse complement strand
CGATCTAGGACTACGTGGAGATCGACCCTCGCTACTACCGGCCGCTGGAGGTCAATCACCTGTTGGGCGACGCAAGCAAGGCCGGCCGCGAGCTCGGTTGGAAGCCACAAACCACGTTCGTCGAACTGGTTAAGCTGATGGTCGATGCCGACTGCCGTGCGCTGGAGGAACAGCTCGGGGGCCGAAACGTCCGCTAGTTCAACCCGACTCAAGCTTGCGGAGACCGGCACGGGAACCAGTTGCGGTTGCCTCCGGTGGTCGGGGGCTGCACACTGAGTAGTGTCAGGCAATCGCAGGTACCGTCGAGGATTTCGCAAGGAGCCACATGAGCGCAGAAGACCTGGAGCAGTTTGAGACCGATCTGGAGTTGGCTCTGTACCGGGAGTACCGGGATATTCTTCCGATGTTTCGTTACGTGGTGGAGACAGATCGCCGTTCCTATCTGTGCAACGAGTACGAAATTGTTACCAAACCCGGGCCCGGCAATTGGTTTGAGGTCGTCCTCAAGGACGCATGGGCATGGGACCTGTACCGGCCTACGCGCTTTGTTGCCGAGGTTAGGATCCACACCGTCAAGGACCTCAACATTGAGGAGCAGCCGACTCCCGCAGAGCGGTCCGGCCTGGAGGATTTGAAAGCTTAGGCATCTTTTGTCCGGCTGAGCCTAAAGGTGTCACCGGTGTCCGCTAACCTCTTGGGCTTATGGGCACGGCGGAGCTGAAACTGGTGGGTGAGCGGGCGGCAGAGCGCGCTCTAAGCCGCAAGGGTATGCGGATCGTCGCTCGCAACTGGCGTTGTCGGATGGGCGAGCTGGATCTGGTGGCCGTCGACGGGGACACGCTCGTTTTTGTGGAAGTCAAGTGCCGTGCCAGTGCTTCGCTGTACGATCCTGCCCTTGCCGTGGACCACAAGAAGAGAATGAGGGTGCGCAAGATGGCTCAAGTTTTCCTCGCTACGATGCGCCCGAGTCTCGTTAACTGCCGCTTCGACGTGGTGTCGGTGACAGCCGGGCCGCCGCTAAGGATCGAGCATATTGCCGACGCCTTTGAGTGAGAGGAACGGTTCGTTGCCGGGCCCTCCCCGAAAACGCTGGCCCTTGGGTCTGGCCGGTATCTTGGGGCTGTTATTGATCATCTCTGTAGCGGTAGCCGTTGTCTCCTTGCGGACCATCGAGGGCGCCGTTCCGGGCCGCGAACCGGTGCTGGGTCTGGCGGCCACCGGTGAGCACTTTTTGGTAGGCACCTCGGCGGGCGTCTACTTCAGCACCGACGGCGTCGAGTGGCGGCCTCTGGAGCAGTTTGCCGACGGCGCCCTGGTAGCTCAAGCGGGTTCTGATCTGCTCGTGTTGACCGGGGGGAAGCTTTATCGGGGCGCCGACCCGGGAAACCTGGAGATCGTTGTCGAGGAACTGCCCCTCGCCTTGGCGCTGGCCGGCGATGCCGCCGGACGGACCTGGCTGGGCCTTGAGGACGGACTGCTGGTAGTGGAGCCGTCGGGGGAGCGCCGCTCGGTGCGGTACGCAGACGGCCCAGACGACATGGTGGCGCTGGCGGTTGATGACACCAATACCGACAAGGTGTTTGCCGGCAGTCTTTCGTCCGGTCTGTGGTACTCCCGGAACGGGGGCCGAAGCTTTGAACTAGCGCTGGAGACCCCAACCCGAGCGGCGATGGTGGGGGTCACCGGCTCCCGGCGTTTCATCGGTACCTCGGGGGGCGTCTTGTACTCCACGCCGAACGATCCGTGGGAGTTCACCGACCTACGCTTGTCAGTTGAGGCGCTGGCCCGAGCCGGCCGAAAGTACTATGCGGTCACCACCGATCGTCTCGTGTACCGGTCGGACGACGGCCTTGCCTGGCATCCGGTCGCACCGGTCGCCCCCTAAATTCTGTCACCCCTGCCCCTTAGGGTGGGCGCATGTTCGCAAAGGTTGCTTCCGTAGCTGTAGTAGGGCTTGACGCTCGCCGGGTGGACGTCGAGGTAGACATCACGGGAGGCCTTCCCGATTTTCATGTCGTAGGCCTGCCGTCCACGGCGGTCAAGGAGTCCCGGCGCCGGGTGAGAGCCGCGGTGGTCAACTCAGGCCGGCCCTGGCCGCAGCGTAAGATCACCGCCAACCTGGCGCCGTCGGACCTGCGCAAGGACGGTGCCGGATTTGATCTGCCTCTGGCTATAGGCGTCATGGCTTCCTTCGGAGAGGTTCCGCTCGGTCCGCTGTCCAAGTATCTGCTGGTGGGGGAGCTGGCTCTTGACGGCAGCCTGCGGCCCGTTCGGGGAGCTCTGGCCGCGGCGATGTTTGCCCGAGAGCAGAGCTTCTCGGGGCTCGTTTTGCCTGTGGAGAACCATCTCGAGGCAGGTCTGGTCACCGGTGTGGATGTAATCGGCGCACGCAACCTGGCGGAGGCGCTGGCCTTCCTGCAGGGGGATATGGATCCGCCGGGCGTCGCCGCGGCGGCCTCGGACCTGCTGGCCGCTGGGGGCGCGCAAGGACCCGATCTGGCCGACGTTAGGGGACAGGCTGGCGCGATACGGGGGCTGGAGATCGCCGCGGCCGGCGGCCACAACGTGCTTATGGTGGGCCCTCCCGGCTGCGGTAAAACGATGATGGCCCAATGCCTGCCGAGCATCATGCCCCCGCTTAGCGAATCTGAAGCTTTGGAGGCCACGCGAGTGTGGTCGGTGGCGGGTTTACTCGACGCCGACCGTCCGATGGTCGTGGATCGTCCGTTTCGGGCGCCGCATCACCATGCGTCGGCCGCCGCCATCATCGGTGGGGGTTCCCCTTCGCCGCTGCCGGGCGAGATCTCTCTGGCGCACCGCGGCGTGCTGTTTATGGATGAGCTTCCCTTCTTCTCCCGCTTGGTTCTGGAGGCGCTGCGACAGCCTCTGGAGGAGGGCGCCATCCGCGTGGTGCGGTCGGGTTGGAGTGTGAGTTTCCCGGCTTCGGTCAGCTTAGTGGGCGCGGCCAACCCGTGCGTGTGCGGACGGGCTGGGAGCCTTCGGGACCCGTGCCGCTGCTCGCCCGGGCGGTTGGAGTCGTACAGGTCCCGCCTGTCGGGCCCGTTGCTGGATCGCATGGATCTGTGGATAGAGGTACCTCGGTTAAGCGAGGAGGAGCTGTTTGGGCTGCAGGGCTCCGAGCCCAGTGCCGACATCCGGCGCAGGGTCATGGCTGCCCGCCGCTTTCGCGACCAACGTCTGGCTGCGGAGCCCGGCGATGGATCCGAGCTGCGGCGGCTTCGGGCTCCGGTGCGCAGCTTCTTAAGACGTACCAGTGCGCTTGAGACGTCCTCGGCCCGTTCCCTGGACCGATTGCTGAAGGTGGCTCGCTCCATCGCCGACCTTGCCGGCGCACCGGACATCGATGAGGCTCAGGTCGCTGAAGCGCTGCAGTACCGCCGAAACGTATGGGGACTGCCGTGAAGTGCCGGACCGTATTCAGGCGAAACGCTGAGTATCTCCAGCCGTTGGGCGAGATACCCGATCCACCCCGGCGTCTGTACCTGCGCGGCCGACCTTTGGATAACGCTCCCGCCATAGCCATCGTCGGGACTCGCCGTGCGACTCCCTACGGGCTGGAGGTGGCCGAATGGCTGGCCGGTGAGCTGGCGCAGGCGGGGCTGATGGTGGTAAGTGGCATGGCCAAAGGCATAGATGCGGCGGCCCACCGCGGCGCGCTTGCTGTGGGAGGGGCGACGGTGGCGGTGCTCGGCTGCGGGCTGGACCGCTGTTACCCGGCGTGCAACCGGGGCTTGCGCAAGCGCATCCTAGAGTGCGGAACCTTGGTTTCGGAGTATCCGCCCGGTACGCCACCGCTGGCGTTTCATTTCCCGGTGCGCAATCGCATCATCGTGGGTATGGCTATGGCTGTGGTCCTGGTAGAGGCGCCGCCGTCCGGAGGCGCCATGATCACCGCACGGCTGGCTGCCGAGTTCGGCCGTGAGTTGTTTGCGGTCCCCGGTCCAATCCACTCGGTGCCCTCGCTCGGACCCCACCTGATGCTGAGGCAAGGAGCCCGCCTGGCGGGCACGGCGGATCAGATCCTGGCGGATTTGGGAATCCTGCATTCTGTGCCGGACGGGCAGGATCCAAAGCTCTCTCCCGACGAACAGCGGGTCATGGATGCGCTGGATGCCCACCCCATGCTGCTGGAGAGAGTCGCAGCCAAGGCGAGGATGCCGTCATCCACCGCGGCCGCAGTGTTGGTAACACTGGAGATGGGTGGACTGGTGACCCGCCACGCGGGCGGGCGTTACGCCACAGCGGTGCGGTGTCGACCCACCGGCGAGGTCGGTTACTGGTAATTAGCGCCTTATACTGACTGAAGATGAGTGTGATGCCGGTATAGGAGTGCCAGAAGCCGACGAGGAGGACCTAGGTCAAGGTCCGCTCAACGACCTATGGCGGGAGTTCAGGGCGACGGGCTCGACCAAAGCCAGGGACGAGCTGGTCATCAACTATGCACCCCTGGTCAAGTACGTAGCCTCCCGGGTAGCGATCAATATGCCTGATACCGTCGACCAGGAGGATCTCGCGTCCGCCGGGGTTCTGGGTCTGATAGAGGCAGTGACCAAGTTTGAGCCCGGTCGAGGATTTAAGTTTGAGGCCTACGCAGCCACCCGCATTCGCGGAGCGATAATCGATGATCTACGGACTCTCGATTGGGCCCCTCGCTCAGTGCGACGGCAAGCTCGCGAGGTGCAGGAGGTCCTGGGCAAATTGCGCGAGGAGCTCGGGCGGCATCCGGTGGACGAGGAGGTCGCGGAGCGGCTGGGCGTCACGGTTAAGAAGCTGCGCTCTATTTATAGCCAGGTCTCGTCCGTGTTGTTTTTGTCTCTTGACCGCCTGATGTCGGTCGGAGATGAAGGCGACGGTTTGTCGCTGGTCGACACCCTTGAGGACGTCAACGCGGAGGATCCGGCAGAGACGGTGGAGACGGGCGAGATGCGCCAGTTTTTGGCCGACGCCATTGCGGGGTTGCCCGAACGGGCACGGACCGCCATCACTTTGTACTACTACGAGGGCCTGAGCCTGGGGGAGATCTCCGAGGTGTTGGACCTTTCCCAGGCGCGCCTTTCGCAAATGAACGCTCGCAGCGTCCTGCAGCTTCGCTCGCTGCTCAAGCGCGGCGGGGACGCGGAGGCCGCCGAGGCGATCCTGAGCGCGGCCGGATGCCTCCCGTCGATCCGCGTCGCCGGCCCGTTCGGACCCCACCCGATGCTCGGCTTCGATCGACCGATCCCCGCCGAGGCCGCGGGCCCGCTCGAGGAGCGCTATGACGTGGGCCCGGTGCTCGGCGAGCAGGCAACCCGCACCGTCGAGGCGCAGGGCTGCGGCTTCAACCTCGCGGGCGAGCGC
>JAHWKV010000100.1 GCA_019347725.1 Actinomycetota bacterium | reverse complement strand
CTACTTCGGCGGCCTCCGGCAGGGCCCGGCATAGCCGGCGCAGCCGCTGTCGGGATTCCTCGAGGTCCTGGTTCATATAAGGCCCGAAAGGTTAGGAATCCATCAGGTCGCCTCGTAGGTAGGACTCGTAGGCGCCCAGGTCCAACAAACCGTGGCCCGACAATCCGAACAGGATTGCCTTGTCTTCCCCGGTTTCCTTGCAGGCTAGCGCCTCATCCATCGCCGCGCGTACGGCATGGGCCGACTCCGGCGCGGGGATGATCCCTTCGGCCCGGGCAAACTGGATGGCGGATTCAAAGACCTTGCTCTGGGGATAGGCCACCGCCTCGATGACCTGGTCTTTGACCAGACGGCAAAGCAGGGGAGCATCGCCGTGGTAGCGCAGCCCGCCGGCGTGGATGGGCGGCGGGATGAATCGATGTTCGAGCGTGTACATCTCCAGCAGCGGGGTGGTCTCGGCGGTGTCCTCGAAGTCGTACTCAAAGGCTCCCTCGGTAAGGGTCGGGCAGGCGGTGGGCTCCACGGCGATGAACCGGATGTCCTTGCCGCCGGTGGTCTTGTCCGGAACAAACGGAAAGGCCAGTCCGGCAAAGTTCGATCCGCCTCCTACCGAACCGATCACCACGTCGGGGGTGTCGTCCGCCTTGGCCAGCTGAGCCTTGGCCTCCAGGCCGATGATGGTCTGGTGCAGCAGCACGTGGTTGAGCACGCTGCCCAGGCAGTACTTGGTGTCCTCCCGTTTGGCCGTGTCCTCCACCGCCTCGGAGATGGCGATGCCCAGGGATCCGGCTGAGTCGGGGTGCTCGGCCAGGATGGCTTGGCCGGCCGCGGTCTCCTCCGACGGCGAGGGCAGCACCCGGGCACCCCAGGTCTGCATCATCACCCGCCGCCCAGGCTTTTGATCGTAGGAGGCACGGACCATGTAGACCTGGCATTCGAGATCAAAAAACGCGCACGCCATGGCCATGGCGCTGCCCCACTGGCCGGCGCCGGTTTCGGTGGCGATGCGTTTCACGCCCTCGGCCTGGTTGTAGTAGGCCTGGGCGATCGCGGTGTTGGGCTTGTGCGAGCCGGCGGCCGAGACTCCCTCGTACTTGTAGTAGATGCGGGCCGGCGTGCCGAGTTGCTTCTCCAGCCGGCGGGCCCGCACCAGTGGTGTGGGGCGGTACATCCGGTATACGTCCATGACCGGCCCGGGAATGTCGACCCACTCGTCGGTGGTCACCTCCTGGCCGATCAGCGCCATGGGAAAAAGCGGCGCCAGATCGTCGGGACCCACCGGCTGCTTGGTACCGGGATGGATTGGGGGAGATGGCGGCGTGGGCATCGAGGGGACCACGTTGAACCAGGCCGACGGGATCTGCGATTCCTCGAGAGTGAAGTGTGTGGTCTCGCCCACCATTGCCCTCCTTGGTTGTCCGAGAACTTGACCGCTAATTAAAGCGCTTGGGGGACCCGTGAGCCTAATCGACGGGACTTCAAACTCGGCGCCGGGCACCGCCCTGCGGTGTTCCACTCTTAGGCCAGCAGGTAGGTGCTCTGCACGCCCATGGCCAGTGCGAGGTTGTGCTGCCTACGGTCGAGCGTGGCGAGGGGTAGTTCTAGGTGAGCGCAGGTTTGCGCGACAACCGCATCGTGAATGTTGGCGCCCAGTCCCAGCGACGCAGCCAGCCCGAACAGCTGCTTATAGCCTGCCGCGGGCAGCGTGGCGATGCGGTTTTCGACGGCACTCCAGTACGAGAGGGTCTGCTGCACGACCTGCGCGGAGATGCCGAAGGTCCGGCGCAGCTGTGCATAGGTCTCCGCCAGAACGACAGCCGGCACCTGGGTTGCCCTCGTTAGGTGGGGCCGGGCGAGTTCGTGATGTTCGTGCTGGGGGAGCAGGGCTGCAACCATCGCGGAGGTGTCGATCACCGCTTGGCCCGATCGGCGTCGATGCCCGCGATTACCGAGTCATTGGTGATTGGGGCCGAGAGGCCTTCGATGGTTACCTCCGGCAAACCGTCCTCGGCCTGGCTAAGGATGGCCCGGTTCGGCGGAAGCTCGATCAGCAGACCGTCGGCCGTTTCGGTTGCTACCAACTCGGCCAGCCGCCCGTCGATTCCAAACCGCCGCCGGAGGCTCTGGGGGAGTACCAGGCGCCCCTGCGCATCCACTCGTACCTTTGCCATGATCGCCATAGTAACACCATCCTTATGGGGACCAAATGCCATAGACTGCTTCGTCGACTCATCGTAGGTTGAGCAGGTGACAGGTCATCAGGTAGGTGACAAGCAGGTCTTTAGGGAGCGCGTCTGGCGCGATCTGAAGGAACAGGGCGCGGCTCGCTTCCCGGGCGCCCAGGGGCGCATCCCCAACTTCATCGGGGCGGAGGCGGCGGCCCGCAGGCTGGCCTCGCTGCCGGAGTGGACCGGGGCAAGGGTGCTCAAATGCAACCCCGACTCGCCGCAGTTGCCGGTGCGGACCCAGGGGCTCAAGGACGGCAAGCGCATATACATGGCGGTGCCCCGGCTGCGCGAAGAGCGGCCCTTTTTACTGCTCGACCCTGAGGTGATAACCGAGTCTTCACGCAAGGCGGCCTCCATCAAGGGATCCTCGGCCGCAGGCCGTCCGGTGGCGCTGGGTGAGATGGAACCGATCGATCTGATCGTCTGCGGCACGGTGGCCGTCAACCGATCCGGAGCCCGTATCGGCAAGGGCGGCGGATTCTCCGACCTGGAGTTTGCGCTTGCCCGGCAGGCGGGGATCGTGACCGCCGATACGGTGATCGCTACTACGGTGCAACAGGTACAGGTACTGGACGAGGAGCTGCCCGAGACCGATCACGACTTTAGGGTGGACCTGGTGGTGACCCCGGACGAGGTGATCCGCTGTCCCGGCTCCGCCCGCCCGGAGGGGATTTTCTGGTCCCACCTGGACGATTCGACGATTCAGAGCATCCCGGTGCTGCGCGCCCTGCGCGAGGAGGGCGGCTCTACGTAAAACCACCCATTGGCGGCACGGCCGCAATTGGGCAATTTGGCCGATGCGGGCGACTAAAGGCCGGCCGTATCTTCCCTCTAGTAGGTGACGACCAATCCAAAGAGGTCATCCCGAAAGGAGGAAGAGGCATGAGTGCACAACGAACGGAGCACCGTCAGGCTGCAGGACAGGCGCTGCGGCAGCGGGTCCTGGCCGGTTTACCGGTTGTGGACCGCACGGTTGAGGTGGCCGGGATACCCACCGGGGTGTTCGAGGGCGGCGACGGCGAACCGCTGCTTTTGCTGCACGGCCAGGGTGAGTTCGGGCCCGTGTGGGCACCGGCCGTAGCGGACCTAGTTGCCACCCACCGGGTGATAGTGGCCGATCTTCCGGGCCATGGCGCCAGCGGGGTGGGAAAGGGCCCCCTGGATGTCCCGCGCATACTGGCGTGGCTTGACGAGTTGATCGAGACCACCTGCAGCGCTTCGCCGGTAGTGTCCGGCCACCTGCTGGGCGGGGCCATCGCCATGCGCTACGCGGCGGATCGGCAAGATGCCGTGCGCGCTTTGGTGCTGGTGGACACTCTGGGGCTGGCCCCTTACCGGCCGTCGCCGGCCTTCTTCCTCGCAATGGTGGGCTTTGCCGCCCGGCCGACTGAGCGCTCCAGGGACCGTTTGTTCAACCAGTGCTTCGCCGACTTCGACAAAGTGCGCGAGGAATTCGTCGTGCCCTGGGAAGACATGGGGGCCTACGCGCTGGCCTGCGCCCGCAGACCGGAGCTTAAAACCGCGATGCGCAGCTTGATGCCCCGTTTTGGGATGCCTACCATCCCCGACGAGCTAATCGGCAAGATCGACGTGCCGGTGAGCCTCATCCACGGGCGCGGCGACCGGCAGGTCAAGGTCGAGATAGCCGAGACGTCCGGCCAAAAGTACGGGTGGCCGCTGCAGATCATCGACGGCGCCGGAGACGACCCCGCGGTGGAGCAGCCGCAGGCGTTCAACAAAGCGATGCGCGCCGCGCTCGCCGACTGACCGAGCAAAGGAGCTAAGACATGGGCACACCGACGGCGCCTCCCACCACCGAGCAGATACGCGACGCCTGGGAGGCTATCGCCCCCAACTTTGACCGGCACGCCACATCGCTGACGATGCGCTTTGCCGAGCAGGTGCTGGACCACGCGCAGCTTAAGCCGGGGACTCGCCTTTTGGACATCGCCTCGGGCAGCGGCGCGGTGGCCATCGCCGCAGCGCGGCGGGGAGCGGACGTGCTGGCCGTAGATTTCGCCCCGACGATGATCGAACGCTTAAACGCCCGGGCCCGCGACGAGGGCCTTAGCAACCTGCAAGGTCGGGTCATGGACGGGTGCGCCCTGGAGCTGGCCGACGACGGCTTTGATATGTCCGCCTCGCTAAACGGCGTGTCGTTGTTTCCCGATCTGGGCCGGGGGTTGCGGGAGATGGTACGGGTCACCAAGCCCGGCGGCCGGGTGGTGATTGCCGCGTTCGGGGCCCTCGAAAGGGCCGAGTTCTTGACGGTCTTTATAGGCGCCCTGAAGGCTGCCGTGCCCGGCTTCAGCCCGCCGCCCATGGACCCGCCGCCGCTGCCGTTTCAGCTCGCCGATCCGCAAAAGATGCAAAGCGAGCTCAGCGCGGCCGGCTTGCAAGAGGTGACTGTAAAGACGGTTACCTGGCGCATGGTGTTTGAGTCCACCGGCCAGTTCTGGGACACGATTCGCTCCAGCAACCCGATCGCTGTGCAACTGACCGCCGGCTTGACTGCCGAGCAAGTCGCCGATGTCCACAAAGTGCTGGACGGCATGCTAGCCGAGCGCTCGGAGGGCAGCTCCGATGCGGTGCTGACCACGGAGGTGAACATCGGCTCGGGCATCGCGTAGGGTGCCACTCCCGCACTTGCCGGGCTAACCGGGCCGACACATACTGCGGTATCTATAGCTGGTATGTATGGGTTGAAGCGAACGGTCGATGTTGAAGGAGGCGAACTGGCGCTGGATGGCGCCCGGGACGTCCTGCTTGCGGCCCCAGTCGAAGAAACAGTCGCCGTAGTCGACCACGGCGAGAGTATCGAAGGGATCGAAGTTCCACGGCCAGTACGGTCCCCAGGCGAACTGGGCCGAGGCGGCGCGCACCCCTTGCGGGCCGAAGCGGGTGCCCGGACGGCTGGTCACAGCCTGGTCGAAGGGAATGCCGGTGACGGCGATATCGGCTCCCGTCAGGTCGCGCGAATACTTGCGCCGCATGAACGACAGAGCCCCGGCGTAGGTCGCCTCGATGACGGTCCCCTTGAGGTTGTTGCGCAGGAACGCGGCATCACCGGGGCGGGAATGATTGGGGCTCAAGGGGGCTGGCCTTCCTGCGACAGGTGAGGGATCGCGAAACGAATTAGGC